>JAPWUZ010000038.1 GCA_028275265.1 Armatimonadota bacterium
CCAGTACATGATGACGGGCATCCGTTTCAGCGCAGGCACGTCGGCGCACACCAGAGGCACCGTCAGCAGGTACGCCGCGTCCAGCACCAGCTGTGCCGTCACCCGATGGTCACGGTGATAGTCGTTGGGACGGTTCACCAGTATCAGGTCGGGACCTCTGCCGGGCTCACCAAACGAGCGAATGGCGCGTATCATCGATGAAGTGGTTTCATGATTCACATACACTCCTCCATCGGGGGCGCCGAGACACACAAAATCTGCCCCGACCAGTGCAGCCGCCCGTTGCGCTTCTGCCATGCGTCGTTCGACCAGCAACCGGGAATTCGTCGCATAATCCTCTCGGTAGTGTCCTTTGCCGCCATCGGTCACGCTGAGGAAGCGCACGATATCACCCCGTTGCCGCATCAGCGTGACCGTGCCGCCGATACTGCCCTCCACGTCGTCAGGGTGTGCCCCGATACACAGGATGTATCGCATCCTCTCCTCCTGCACAAAATGGCTGTGTGTCGGATTCGTTTCGCGCCCGCAGCTTCCCTTCCCGACAGGAATCGGTGGGGATAACTGCGAACACGAAAGTAATCCGCTTTCTGAGGAGGGCGAGCATGAAGAAAGAAATCAGTCCGACCACGGCGGCGATTGTGATTGTGCTGGTGCTGGCGGTTCTGGCGATTATCGGATGGCGCTACTTCTTTGCAGAACCGGCGGCACCCGTCGTCGATCCTTCTAAGATGCCAATAGGTGGTCCGGGAATGCCTCCGCCCGGTATGGCGCCCGGCGGTGCACCCGCGGGACCTGCGCCTGGGGCACCTGCGCGGTCTGGCGCACCTGCCACGCCTCAACGTCCGCCAGCATCGGAGGGTTACTGACGCAGGAGCAGGTGAGCCATTGCGAGGCGGGACGGGCGATTGCCCTTCGCAGTGGCTCGCCTCTCCGCGTACACTGTTCCAATCACCGCGACAGAACGATGTGAGGTAAGCAAGCCATGAGTGCGACAGAACTACCGGAAAGGATGCATGCGGTGCGTTGCCACGCGCCTGAGGACTACCGCCTGGAGCAAGTGCCGGTGCCTGAACCTCGCCCCGGAGAGGTTATCGTGCAGGTGGAGGCATGTGGCATCTGTGCAGGGGATGTCAAGTGCTTCTACGGCAACCCGTCCATTTGGGGCGACGCCAAGCGCCCGCGCTACGTGCAGCCGCCCGTAGTGCCCGGGCATGAATTTGTCGGGCGAGTAGTCGCGCTGGGCGAAGGTGCCGCAGAGCGTTTCGGCTTGCAGGTAGGCGATCGCGCCATTGCCGAACAGATTGTGCCCTGCGGCAAGTGCCGGATGTGCGACCGCGGCATGTACTGGCTGTGCCGCGACCGCGAGATTTTCGGTTTTCGCGAGAAGGCGCAGGGTGGCTGGGCGCAGTACATGCGCTTCCCTGCCAACGCGCGTGTGTATCGCATCCCCGAAAAACTGTCCACCGAGCAGGCGGCGCTAATCGAGCCTCTGGCTTGCTCGATGCACGCGGTAGACCGCGGGCAAATCCAGTTTGGTGATGTCGTAGTGATTGCGGGAATGGGTCCGCTGGGACTGGGCATGGTGGCGTGCGCCCGGCTGAAGAATCCGGGTTTGCTGATTGCGCTCGACCTGCGCGACCACCGGCTGGAAGTGGCAAAACACCTCGGGGCGGATATGGTGCTAAACCCCTCCCGCGATGATGTGCGTGCCGAAATCAAAAGGTTAACCGACGGCTACGGCTGCGACGTGTATATCGAAGCTACCGGACACCCGCAGGGCATCCTGTTGGGGCTGGATATTATCCGCAAAGCGGGCAATTTTGTGGTGTTCAGCGTGCTGCAGGAGCCGGTGACGGTAGACTGGACGATTCTGGGCGACGTGAAGGAGCTGAACGTCTACGGTTCCCATCTGGGACCCTACTGCTACCCCAAGGTCATCGACTACCTGAGCCGCGGCTTACTGAAGACGGAGGGCATCGTGACGCACCAGCTGCCTCTCTCCGAGTTTCGGCACGGCATCGAGATGGTACATGAGGGCAGAGAGTCCATCAAGGTGTTGTTGATACCCTGATTTGCTGTTCTGAGACAGTGTTTGAAAAAACCGCCCTAGCGACTGAAGGTCGCTGGGGCAAAATCTGACGCCGTTTTTTCGAACACCCCCACCGTTGTCCGCTATCGGGTATACTACAATCAGCCATGGACGACATTCTGCAGGTAGCGCGGTCACGAGTGCTCTTTTTCGACGGGGCGATGGGCACGCAAATCCAGTCCCTGCATCTCACTGCGGACGACTTCGAGGGACTGGATGGATGCAACGAGGTGCTCAACGCCACACGTCCGCACCTGATTGCCCAGATTCACGCGCGTTACTTCGAGGCGGGCGCGGACATCGTGGAGACCAACACCTTCGGTGCGAACGCCATGAATCTGGGCGAATACGGTATTGCCCACCGCGTCTATGAACTGAACCTCAAAGGAGCGCAAATCGCACGGGAGGTTGCCTCATCCTTCAGCACAGCCGACCGCAAACGCTTCGTGGCTGGCTCTATCGGTCCCGGCACCAAACTGCCCACGCTGGAGCATATTACCTTTGACGAACTCGAGGCTACCTACTCGGAACAGGCGCGGGGATTGCTGGACGGTGGCGTAGACCTTCTGTTGATTGAAACCGTGCAGGACCTGCTGCAGGCAAAGGCGGCGATTAACGGCTGTCGAAACGCCATGCGTGCTACAGGGCGCGCCGTGCCCCTCTTGGTGCAGGTCACCATGGAGACGACAGGCACGATGCTGTTGGGCAGTGAAATGGGCGCGGCGCTAACCACCCTTCTGGCTTTTCCGGACGTGGCGGTGATTGGGATGAACTGCGCCACGGGTCCCGAGCTGATGGTGGAACACGTGCGCTACCTGCACCACCACTCGCCCCGTCTCATTAGCATCCAGCCCAATGCCGGCTTGCCCGAACTGCGCGACGGCAAAACCTTCTACCCGCTCACCCCCGACGATCTGGCGCGGTACCATCTGCAGTTTGTGGAGGAGTTCGGCGTGAACTTTGTCGGGGGGTGTTGCGGCACCACACCCGAGCACATTCGTCGTGTGGTGGAAACCATTGGTTTCCGCGAACCCGCGCTGCGCAGCCCTGAGGTGGTTCCCGCCTGTTCCAGCCTGTACCAGTCCGTGCCTTACGAGCAGGAGAACTCTTTCCTGATAGTGGGCGAGAGGCTCAACGCCAACGGCTCCAGACAGTTCCGGGACTTGTTGTTGAACGAAAACTACGACGACATGGTACAGATGGTGCGGGAGCAAACCGCCGAAGGCGCGAACGTGCTGGACGTGTGTGTGGACTACGTGGGACGCGATGGCGTGCGCGATATGACCGAAGTCATCCGCCGCCTCGCCACGCAAAGCACCCTGCCGCTGATGATAGACTCGACGGAGCCACCCGTCATCGAAGCCGCGCTGAAAAGGCTGGGCGGGAAGTGTATCGTTAACTCGGTGAACTTCGAGGACGGCGGGAAGCGACTGCATCAGGTGTTGCCCATGTGCCGCAAATACGGCGCGGCGGTGGTTGCTCTGGCGATCGATGAGGAGGGTCAGGCTCGCACCATCGAGTGGAAACTGCGTGTGGCGCGTCGGCTGGTGAAGGTCATCACCGAGGATTACGGTATCCCCCCGGAGGACATCTTCTTTGATGCACTGACCTTCCCGCTCGGTTCGGGGGCGGAAGACCTGCGGCGGGATGGTATCGCTACGATAGAAGCTATCCGCCAATTCAAGCAGGAGTTCCCGCAGTGCCACACCATTCTGGGGGTGAGCAACGTCTCGTTTGGTTTGAAGCCCGCGGCGCGGCACGTGCTGAACTCGGTCTTCCTGCACTACTGTCTAGAGGCTGGACTCGACGCCGCGATTGTACATCCTTCTAAGATTTTACCGCTGCACCGTATTCCCGAGGAACAGCGTGAGGTCGCCCGTCAGCTCATCTTCGATGAACGGCGGGATAGTTACGACCCGCTGGTGGAGTTCATGAAGCTGTTCGAGAAGGCGGGAGCGACGGTCAAAAGCGAGGATAACTGGCAATCCTTGCCGGTAGAGGAGCGTTTGAAACGCGCTATCATCGAGGGCAGACGCAGTGGATTGGAACAGTCGCTGGATGAGGCGTTGAAAACCCATCGCCCACTGGACATCATCAACAACATCCTGCTGGAAGGGATGAAGGTTGTGGGTGACCTGTTTGCGAGGGGCGAGATGCAGTTGCCTTTCGTGCTACAGTCGGCGGAAGTGATGAAGGCGGCGGTGAACTATCTCACCCCCTTCATGGAACGAACGGAAGACGTGCAGAAGGGCACCATCGTGCTGGCGACGGTGGCGGGAGATGTGCATGACATCGGCAAGAATCTGGTGGACATCATCCTTTCCAACAACGGCTACCGGGTGGTGAACCTGGGCATTAAGGTTCCCATCGACCGCATTCTGGAGGCGGCAGACCAGTATCGGGCAGACGCTATCGGCATGAGTGGTCTGCTGGTGAAATCGACCATCGTCATGCGCGAAAATCTGGAGGAGATGAACCGTCGCGGTAAGTGGCACTATCCCGTGTTACTGGGTGGAGCCGCGCTGACCCGTCGCTATGTAGAGGAGGACCTGCGTCGTATCTACAAAGGGCGCGTTTTTTACGGGCAGGACGCTTTCGAAGGGCTGGTGATTATGGAGCACCTGCGCAATCCGGACGCGCCCCTAGAGGGAGCTACATCGGTTACCGCTGCCCCACGCCCCAAGCTTGTCGACCCGTCAGAGCTTTGGCAGGAGGAACCTGCGCCTGCAGTTGCCGTTCCACGACGCAGCGTGGTGCGCACCGACGTGCCCATTCCCAAACCGCCTTTCATCGGCACGCGCGTGGTGGAGAACATTCCTCTGGACGAGATATATCCTTACATCAATCAGGTCACGCTGTTTCGAGGGCAGTGGCAGTTTCGCCGTGGCAAGATGAGCAACGAGGAGTTCAAGCGCTTCCTCGAAGAGCATGTCCGTCCCATTTTCGAGTACTGGAAGCAGCGGGCGAAGGAGGAGGGCTTGTTCCAGCCCAAGGTGGTGTACGGCTATTTCTGGGCGAATTCGGAGGGCGACGACCTCATCGTCTATCGTGAGGATGGTGAGACCGAGTGGGTGCGCTTTACTTTCCCCCGCCAGCCTTCGCCGCCCCACAAGTGCATCTCCGACTTCTTCCGACCTGTAGAAAGCGGCGAGCGCGACGTGGTGGCGTTTCATCTGGTGACGGTAGGCAGCCGCGTCAGTGAGGCAGAAAGGGAACTGTTTGCCCGGCATCAGTATCAGGACTACCTGTACCTGCATGGGCTGGGTGTGGAAACCGCGGAAGCGCTGGCGGAATACTGGCACAAGCGTATTCGCGAGGAGCTGGGCATCGCCGACGAGGACGCAAAAGAGATACGCCTGCTCTTCTCGCTAAAGTATCGGGGGTGTCGCTACTCCTTCGGCTACCCCGCCTGCCCGAATCTGGAGGACCAGGCGAAGCTCTTCGAACTGCTGCGTCCCGAACGCATCGGTGTGACGCTAACGGAGGAATACCAGCTGGTTCCCGAACAGAGTACCTCCGCCATCATTGTGCATCACCCTGAGGCGAAGTATTTTAACATAAGGTAGGAGTGGCGACCTGCTTGAAAGACGGTTCGTGACCAGGCGATTTAAAGCGACACAACCTGTCATTCTGAGCCGAGCAAAGAATCTCAGAGACCCTTCGCTGATGCTCGTGGCGACAAGGAGGAGATGCTTCGCTTATGCTCAGCATGACAGGAAAGTGCCTTTGCGGTCGCTGGGTAAAGCCTCGAAGCGGGGTCAAAGCGTTCAGGGTAAGTCTACCGGCGCCTTTCCCTGCGGTGTAAACAGCCCAAACAGTGCGTCTGCTACTGCTCGGAGCGAGCAGGGACGATAACCGAAGGTGCATAGATAGTTATCCACTTCCGGGAAGCGACGGATATCGTAGGGTTCGCGCAGGGCGACCACGATGAGACGCTCCCCGAACCGTTTGTGAAGTGCGCGCGCCAGTTCCGCCTGCTTTGCCTGGTCAAAGGGGGCATCACTACACGGTTCGGGCGGCGCGGTAGCGAACAGGCATTGCTTCACCGAGGCCAGTCGTTGCAGGGCTTCCTGCACCTGCTCTTCCGGCAAAGAAGGTTCCAGTTGTGCTACCAGCGCATCGGGTTGATAGCGACGAATCTCCTCTGCCAGTCTCGGCAGGATGTGGTGTGCGGAGATAACTGCCGTCATTTCGCCTTTGCGCAAGCGGTAGCCCTCGTTCGGTGCCGAACGGAAAACGGTGATACTGGCGCGGGCAATCTCCTGCTCCAATGCGTCGTGCGCCGGGTCGCGCCACGGTTCCCCTTCCGCGGGGGGCAGAGCGGCAAGGAACCGCTGTTTGGTTGTGAAGACGCGCGATACCGCCTCGTTCAGCCTTGCCTCAGGCAGTTCCCCGCTGTCTATCGCTTTGCGTATTGCCTGTACCGCCGCACGTTGCACATCCAGCGTGTGCCCGATGAGCACCATATCTGCCCCCGCTTTCAGTGCCTCCACCGCTCCCCGGGCGGTGCCCACCGTATCGACGATGGCTTTCATCTCCAGGCAGTCGGTAATCACCAGACCATCGTAGCCCAACTGCTCACGCAGCAGTCCGGTGAGGATACCGGACGAGAGAGTGGCCGGTCGCTCAGCGTCCAGCGCGGGAAAGAGGATGTGTGTGGTCATGATGGCTCCGACGCCTGCCGAGATAGCGGCGCGAAACGGTATGAGCTCCACTGACTCCAGCCGCCGGCGGTCTCCCGGAATGACAGGCAGGGCGAGGTGCGAGTCTACCGAGGTATCGCCGTGCCCGGGGAAGTGTTTGGCGCAGGCGAGCAAGCCGGTCTCCTGATAGCCGCGTATCGCTGCTGTGCCCATCTGCGCGACCAGTTCAGGGTCTGCGCCGTACGCGCGCACGCCAATGATGGGGTTGTCGGGGTTGTTGTTCACGTCCATCACCGGCGCAAAGTTCCAGTTGATGCCCAGCTTTGCACGGGTCGCCGCGAATCCACGTTCCTCCCCAACAGCACCACTCCGCCCACCTGCATCTCTTCCACCAGGGCGCGGGCGTGCGCATTGACGGTGCGTGCCTCTTCGGGAGAGTTGCCCTGCCACCCGAAGCACAGCACCTGCCCGATGCGTTCGGGAAGGCTCAGCTTTTCGATAACCGTTTCCACCGTTTCCAGCTCCTCAGGCAGGAATGCGCTCCAGTGTCCGTGCGTGCGCTATCTCATGAGAGGCAATGGGGCGTACATGGGACGGTAGTAGAGTGACCACTGCTATTGTCTCGCCATGCAGCGTCATGAACTCTACTTCATAGCCTTCATGTTCACCATGCACGAGTACTATCGTGCCGATGTCTCCTTTTGTAAGCCCGTATTCGGGAAGGTCGACCTCCAAAACGACCTCTTCATGTTCTTGCATGTGCATAGACCTCCTTTGCTTTTCAGTAGGTTCGTACGCTTTTTAAAGGATAGGCGGTTACCAGTCTGGGTACCTTTGGTACCACTTTCGATGAACCACACGCTGCGAACAATGGGTGATATTCCCTTCGGTGTCCTCAAGGGACCTTCTACGATATATCTCAGCCCAAACGGTGATGGTTCTACCCGTACTACGTTGTTCTCTGCAACATGTTGTTGCAGGGATTCTGCCAGCCGTTCCCAGCTGGCTGCCGAGAAACCAAAGGACTTAAAGAAAGCCGCTTTGTGCTTGCCATCGCGATGTGTCTCTGAAAGGAGGTACCCTGTTATTTTGAGCGCAGGTATTTGGGCATGCTGCCAGTTCGGTACCTTCAATGGTTATCTTCCCAGCTTACTGAGTCTCACATACCACGCGGAAGCCCACAAACGGTGCGTCGGTGAGCCACCACTTGCTTTTCGGGTTCTGCGGGTCGTTCATCTGCCAGTCCGGCGTATATTTCTTGCGGGCGGCGGGATGCACCTTATCGGGTTCGTCGTTGAACGAGCCGCCACGAACTACCGGCACCTCGTCGTCCATCGGCTGGCACCATTCGGCGACGTTGCCCAGCATATCATGAATGCCCCAGGCGTTGGGCTGTTTCGTGCCCACCTTGTGCGTCTTGTCATCCGAGTTTCCCCAGTGCCAGGCGAGCTTGTCCAGCAGTTCGCTGTCGGTGATTGGTCCGGCAGGCAGCACTCCCGCGCGGCAGGCATATTCCCACTCGGCCTCGGTGGGCAGGCGGTACTTCTTGCCCGTTTTGGCGGAGAGCCATTCGCAGTACTTCTGCGCAGACAGATAGCTCATGCTGATAGCAGGGTAGCCTTTGTGACCGAAGCCGCGGTCCACCGCGCCGTATGGCTTGCTGGGACGGGAGACGGCGTCGGCTCCGCCGGTTTTCTGGGTGTCGGGCGCATCCAGCTTGTGCACGAACACGTCAAACTCGTCCCAAGTGACCTCCGTCTTGCCGATATAGAACGGCTTGATGGTTACCTGCTTGGGCTTGCCGGTTTTGGGGTCGGTGATGGTGTATGTTCCGCCGGGCACAGGCACCATGTCGAACTTCACGACCGTGCCCGGAATGGTTTCGGTATAGGCGGCAAGGGTTTTGCCGGCGGATTGAGCCGCAGTGTTCATCGCCACGTTCTGTGCCCGTTTCACCTGCGCAGCCCCTGCACCCAGGATGACCAGAATGACGCTGCAGGTGAACGCCAGGCTTCTGTAGAAGCTTCGGGGCAGCATGGTAGAAAGGGGTGAACCAGCTTTCATGACGTTCCGCTTCATCCTCCTTCGAACTCTTCTGCTTGTATGGACATGGTTTGCCTGCGCTGCGTTACGCCTGAATGCGGCGCCGCTGCACCGCTATCAGTATAACCAGATGGCGATGGGAGTGCAAGTGCGTATCACGGTGTATGCCTCCAGCCAGAGCGTCGCCGAGCGTGCCTGTGCTGCCGCATTCGAACGAATCGCCGAGATCGAGCAGGTCATGAGCGACTACCGGGCGGATAGCGAGTTGATGCGGTTGTGCGCAAAGGCGGGCGGCGAGCCGGTGCGTGTCAGCAAGGAGCTGTTCACCGTGTTGAAAAGAGCGCAGGAGCTGTCGCGGCGGACAGCAGGGGCGTTTGACGTGACGGTGGGTCCCTACGTGCAGCTGTGGAGGCGCGCCCGGCGAGGGGGAGCGTTTCCGACGGAAGAGGAGCTGCGGGAAGCACGACAGCGGGTGGGCTACGAAAAAATGGTGCTGGACGAAGCCAATCGCACAGTGCGACTGCTGGTACCCGGAATGCGGCTGGACCTGGGCGGGATTGCAAAAGGGTATGCGCTGGACTGTGCGCTGAAGGTATTGCAGGAGCACGGCATCCGTCACGCGCTGCTGGAGGCAGGGGGCGACATTGTGGCGGGACTTGCGCCTCCCGCTACGGCAGGCTGGCGGATTGAGGTCGCAAACGCTGCTCCCGAACGCCGGTGGGTGTACCTCGCGCTGGGGGCTATCTCTACCTCCGGGGATACGGAGCAGTACGTAGAGCATGAGGGCAAGCGTTACTCACACATCGTCGACCCGCGCACCGGCTTGGGAGTAACCACCCGCGTGGCGGCGACCGTCATCGCCCGCGACGGCATCACCTCCGACAGTTTGGCAACCGCGCTGTGCGTGCTGGGCAAAGAGGCAGGGAAAAGGCTCATTCGCACGGTACCGGGCGCGAGAGCGTATGTAAGGGAGGTGAAGGAATGACATTAGACATCGTTTGACCGTCGTTCCCGAGCCGGGCACGATGTTGCTGTGGCTGAGCGGTTTCGCGGCTCCTGCGGTATCTCTGCTTCGCCGGCGCAAGTAGAACCTGTAGTGGGTCATTCCAGTCTCAATGTCGCCCTTGCGGGCATGCCCGCAAGGGCTTTTCGCGTTGCGGGTACCGGTGTCACAGTCTCTCAAGACGCCAGCGCCTGCGCCTCCGCCGACGGCTCCTCGCGGTAGTCGCACTCTTTGTTGGAGCAGGCGATGGTCAGTCGTTTGCCGGTGCGCTTTTCCACCAGTAGCGAGCCGCACTTCGGGCACGTCCTGCCCACCGGCTTCTCCCACAACGTGAAGTCACACTCCGGATAACGGTTGCAACCGTAAAAGACCTTGCCGCGCAGCTTGCCCTTACGTGCGCGCCGCTCCACCAGCTGCCCCTGCTTGCAGGCAGGGCAGGTGATGCCGGTGCTCTTCTCCAGCGGTCGGTGCGCCTTGCACTGCTCGTTGGTGCAGGCGAGATACTCGCCGTACCTGCCCCAGCGGATGACCATCGGCGAGCCGCACTTCTCGCAGACCTCGTCGGAGGGCTTGTCTGGCGGGACGGGCTCACCGCTGCGGGTGACGTTGACGATGGTTTTGCATTCGGGGTAGCGCGAGCAACCCAGGAACTTACCGTAACGCCCCTCGCGTAACAGCATCTTCGCACCGCAGGTCGGACAGGGGTAGTCGGTCTCCTTCGCCTCGATGCGCACGAATTCGCCGTTCTTTTCGGTCTCCGCGAGTCGTTGCGCAAACGGTTCATAAAAGGCGCGCAGCACTTCCGTCCACGCCTGCTTGCCTTCTTCGATCTCGTCCAGCTGCTGCTCCACCGAGGCGGTAAACTGCACGTCCATCACGTCGGGGAAGTGCTTCACCAGATAATCGGTCACGGCGATGCCCAGCGCGGTGGGATGGAATCGCTTGTCTTTCAGCTCCACATAGCCGCGCTCCACAATGGTAGAGAGAATGGTCGCGTAGGTGCTGGGTCTGCCGATGCCCTTTTCCTCCAGCGCCTTGACCAGCGTGGCTTCGGTGTAGCGTGGCGGCGGCTCGGTGAAGTGCTGTTCGGGCAGCAGCGCAAGCAAGGTGAGTACCTGACCCTCCAGCATCGGGGGTAGCGGGGGACGCTCCTCGTCGCTCAGTTCGCCGTTGTCTTTGCCCTCCACGTAGACGCGCATGAAGCCGTCAAACTTCACGCTCGATCCGGTGGCACGGAAGATGTATCGCCCCGCCTGAATGTCCACGGTTACCACGTCCAGCACCGCCGGTGTCATCTGGCTGGCGACAAACCGTTGCCAGATAAGGCGGTACAGCTCATAGTGGTCTTTGGACAGGTAGCTTTTCACCGACTCGGGAGTGCGCGCCACCGATGTGGGGCGGATGGCTTCGTGGGCGTCTTGCGCCCCGCCGCGAGAACGATATTGCGGCGGCTTTTCAGGCACATAGCGGTTGCCGAACTCCCTGCCGATGTAATCCCGCGCCTGCTGCTGCGCTTCGGCGGCGACGCGGGTAGAGTCGGTGCGCATGTAGGTAATCAAGCCGATGGAGCCCTGTGCGCCCAACTCGACGCCTTCATAAAGTTGCTGGGCAATCTGCATGGTGCGCTTCGCGCTGAAGCCCAGTTTACGCGCCGCCTCCTGCTGCAGGGTGCTGGTGATGAACGGTGGGGAAGGGTTGCGCTTGCGCTCGGTGCGCTTTATCTTCTGCACGACATACTGCGCTCCCTCCAGCTCCTGTAGCACGGCGCTGGCTTCCTGCTCGTTGTGCAGTTCCAGCTTCTCGCCGTCGCGCAGGCGCAGGGTGGCGTCGAAGGCGTTCTCTTCGGTGTCTGGGGTCAGGCGGGCAATGATCGTCCAGTACTCTTCGGGCACGAAGGCTTCGATTTCGCGCTCGCGCTCCACCACCAGCCTCACTGCGACCGACTGCACCCGCCCTGCGCTCAGCGTGTTGCGGTTGGCTTTCTTCCAGAGCAGGGGGCTGAGCTTGTAGCCCACGATACGGTCTAGAATGCGCCGCGCTTGCTGTGCGTTCACGCGGTTCATATCGATATCCCGCGGCTGCTGCAGTGCCTGCTGCACCGCCTGGCGGGTAATTTCGTTGAACTCGATGCGCCGCGCGTTTTGCAGGCGGAGCGCCTCCTTCAGGTGCCAGGCAATGGCTTCTCCCTCGCGGTCGGGGTCGGAAGCGAGGTAGACCTCCGGCGCGTGTGCCGCCGCCTCCGCCAGTTTTTTCAGCACATCCTGCCGTTCGGGCAACGTTTCGTATTTGGGGGTGAAGCCGTTGCTCAGGTCCACGCCGAACTCCTTTTCCGGCAGGTCGCGCACGTGCCCCATCGAGGCTTCCACCCGATACTCGTCGCCCAGAAAGTTTTTGAGCGTTTTGGTCTTCGCGGGCGACTCCACGATAATCAGCGGTTTGGCGGATTCCGTCTTTTTGCTACTCATAGCCCAGCTCCTGCAATGCTCGGGGGTTGCGTCGCCAATCGGGCATGACCTTCACCACCAGTTCCAGATACACCTTGCTTCCCAAAAACAGCTCCAGCTGTTTACGCGCCTCCTGCCCAATCTGCTTCAGCATCCTGCCCCCCTTGCCGATGACGATGGATTTATGGTTCTCACGCTCGACAATCAGCTCCGCACGGATATACTGTACCCCGTTTTCACGCTCTTCCCAGTCGGTCACGCGCACGGCGATGGTATACGGTATCTCCTCGCGTAACAGGCTCATCGCCTGCTCGCGCACGATTTCGGCTGCCCAATCCTGCCGCGACTGGTCGGAGCGGATGTCCACCGGATAATAGAACGGCGATTCGGGCATTGCCAGCAATATCTCCTCGCGCAGGCGGTATACCGCTTTGGGGTCTTTCAGCGCGGAAAGCATGATATGCCGCTGCGCGTTCGGCAACAGCGCACTGTACGCCTGCATCGCCTGTTCGGGATACTTCGCAGCATCCACTTTATTGCCCACCATCCACACCGGCGCCTGCACCTTCTGTAATCGGCTCGCCAGGTCTTCATCTTCAGGGGTGGGGGGATGGCGCAGGTCTACTACCCACAGCACGAGGTCGATATCCTCCAGCGCGCCGTCTATCTGCTCGATCATATACTCTCCCAGTCGATCCTTCGGTTGATGCCAGCCGGGGGTATCTACAAATACCACCTGACGGTTGCCTTCGGTGTAGATGCCGCGCACGCCCCGCCGTGTGGTCTGGGGGCGCGAAGTGATGGCGGACACCTTTACCCCCAGCATGACGTTCAACAGCGTGGACTTGCCCACATTGGGCTTGCCCACAATCGCCACAAAACCGCAATGAGTTGGGATAGGTTCGTCTTTGCTCATCTCCGTCCTGCCTCGGGTGCTTTCTCAGGCACGCAGGTACATGTACCAGCAACAGGCGGATAGTGTCAAGGGATTTTCCTTGACGGGAGAGACGCAGCACACTATAATCGTGGTAATCCGCCATGCAAATATGGAGTGGTCTCGATGCGGAGCGATGGTCACGATGGCACCGGCTATCGAAGGTGGCTTGCACGGACGATTGGGGGCTTTCGCGATGACGGCTTCGATGCCGACGTTGCCGCGGACCTGGCGGGGGAGGTGGTCTTGCGTCTGTTACAGGCGGAGCAGGCAGGAAGGCACATCACGGCTCCCTACTGGCGTTGCGTCATGCGGTCGGTGAAGAACGACTATCTCCGGCGTCTGTCCGTCACGCGCGCAACCAACGAGCGCATTATCGCCCGAATCAACGCGGAACCGGCAGAGGACCCTGAGCAGCGCGCCGTGTTGCACCTCTGGTACGAGGAGTGCCTTGCCTCGCTGGGGGCGGATGAAGCGCAGATTGTCCGAATGCACCTCGAGGAGCAGTACACCTTCGAAGTGATTTCCCAAACGGTGTCCTAGTAGACTGCCTGCTTGCTTGTAACAAGCGCTACTGGGAGCAGACCATCGCTTGCTGTGGGATTGGGAAGCTTGGCGTGACACGAAGACACTTCTACGACTATAACGGAGACAATCACATAGACTGTGAATGCAAATACAAGAACTGGGCGTA
>JAPWUZ010000314.1 GCA_028275265.1 Armatimonadota bacterium
TGGCTTTCTTGTGGTAGATTCCTTAACGAGCCGACGTAGCTCAACAGGCAGAGCAGCGGTCTTGTAAACCGCAGGTTAGGGGTTCGAGTCCCCTCGTCGGCTCCAGCAGATGTCGCCGACGCTCGACAGGGACCCGGATGTCCGCCGGCAAGCTATTGCCGCGGCAGAGGAAGGAGCGCACAGTGACGGTCGGCACTGTTTTGGGAAAGTACCGTATCCTTCGCGAAATCGGCGGAGGTGGAATGGCATGTGTCTATGAGGCGGAGGACCAGACCATCGGAAGGAAGGTGGCGCTGAAGGTTCTCAAGGTTCCTACTGCCGTACCCGAATCCGAGAAGTCCCTCCTTATCGAACGGTTCCAGCAAGAAGCGCGTGCCGCAGGTACCCTCTCTCATTCCAACGTGGTGACCCTCTACGAAGTCGGCGAGACCGATGGCATGCACTATATCGCGATGGGGCTGCTTGCGGGTACGACCGTGCGCGAACTGCTGCGTGAGCGGGGCAAGATACCTGTGGATCAGGCACTGAACATCCTCCTGCAGGTAGCCCGCGCGCTGGATTACGCCCACAAGCAGGGAGTGATTCATCGCGACGTGAAGCCGGACAACATCGTGGTGACCGACGAGGGGGTGGTGAAACTCACCGACTTCGGAATCGCACGCGCGGCGAACGATATACTGCGCACACAAAAGGGGGTGCTCGTTGGCTCACCAGCCTACATGTCCCCGGAGCAGATTCTGGGTGAACCTGTCGATGACCGCACCGACATCTACTCTCTGGGCGTCACTGCCTACGAGATGCTGACAGGGCGCAAACCGTTCGATGCCCCTGCCGTCACGGCGATGATGCATCGCATCGTTTATGACGAGCCCGATGCCGCGCCCGAACTACCTCGCCCGGCTGAGGCAGCCCTGCGCCATGCGCTGGCGAAAAAGCCCGAAGAGCGACCCTCTTCCGCCGTTGTCTTTGTGGAAGAACTGAGTGCTGCTTACTACGGCACGGCAGTGGTTTCACCGGAAGCACGGATTGCGGCACCCTCCCATCCTGTGTATCGTGACAAGGAGAAAGCACGGATGAGTCCTTATTCCTCATTCTCATCGTCGCCCTCGCGGCGCGTCTACTGGATAGCCGGAGCACTGGCCGTGGTGCTGGTGCTTACAGATCTCCTCGCGTGGCGCTTGCTGTCGCCGCCGAGAGAACAGTTTGGCGTGCGGATTGTGGACGTGGGTGGAGTGACAACATCCACACCTGCCGTTGCCACCAATTACGTACTGAATGACTTCGAGTTGAGCCCTGGCTCGTGGCAGGCGGAAACCAGGGGACTGAAGCTGGAACGAGTTCGCGGCGGCGCGAGTCAGGCGGCATACTGGCTGAAGGTCAGTGGGGTGCAGCTGGCTGCGGGTGAACATGCCGCCATTTCCTGCTTGCCCGAAACGCGCGATTGGTCGCGATTTGGGGGGATTATCTCGTTGGATGTGCTGGTACCCGGCACCGCGCCACCCGACCTGCGCCTGACGATAGAAGTGGAAGACTCCACCGGCGGCTTGCAGGCGATGCCCGGAGAGGGAGTTCTACTCACTCCGGGCAGGTGGGCAGCGATTACATGGAACGCCGGTGCTGTCGCCCGCGATGTGGCGCGCCTGCGGGTGAAGCTGCTGTGTGGTCAAAGCCCATACAGGGGCTATTTCGGTATAGACCACGTGCGGGCGCAGGGCACGGCAACAAGCCCTGCCGCGTTGCGTTACAAAGTGCGTATTGGACCGTTTACAGACCAGGCTTCGCTGGAACGGGAAACCGCGCGCTTGAAGTCGCTGGGGAGGTCGCCATTCGTGGTGCGCGACGGCGACAAGCGTTACCTGCAGGTAGGAGCGTTCACCACCATCGAATCCGCCCGACGCGAGCTGGAGGCTCTGGTTGCAGAGGGCTACAGGGAGATTCGCCAGTAGTCCGCCCAGCGTTCCATTGCGTCCGCCTCTCACATCAACGGCTCGGTGGGAGCCTCGCCCTTCAGAAGGAAAACATGCCCCTCTCCCACGCAGTGGGAGAGGGGGCATAGAGTGCGGGTTACTTGTCCACCGTCACGGACACTTTGTCCTTAATCGCTACCTGGGCAGCAGCGAGGCGGGCAATCGGCACGCGGAACGGCGAGCAAGACACATAGTCCAGCCCCACCTCATGGCAGAACTCGATAGAGGATGGTTCGCCGCCATGCTCCCCGCAGATGCCCAGCTTGATGTTGGGGTTCACCTTGCGGGCATCTTCCACGCACATCCGCATCAGCTTACCGACGCCCTTCCGATCGAGTTTCTCGAACGGGTTGGCGGGCAAGATGTCCATGCTCACGTACTTCTGCAGGAACTTGCCCTCGGCGTCGTCGCGGCTGATGCCGAAGGTGGTCTGCGTGAGGTCGTTCGTGCCGAAGGAGAAGAACTCGGCGTGTTGCGCCACCTCATCGGCAGTCAGCGCAGCGCGCGGAATCTCGATCATCGTGCCGAACTTGTAGTCGATATCCGCACCAGTCTCTTCGATGACCGCCTTGGCAACCGCTTCGAGCTTCTCGCGCACGAACACCAGCTCGTTCACGTCGCCCACCAGTGGGATCATAATCTCGGGGTGCACGTCGATACCCCGCTTCTTCACGGCAACCGCCGCCTGCAGGATGGCGCGTACCTGCATCTCCACGATTTCGGGGAAGAGGATAGAGAGACGGCATCCGCGCAGACCCAGCATCGGGTTGAACTCGCGCATGCTCTCGACCGCCTCCAGCAGTTGCTCTTTCTCGGCGAGTAAACCTTCCAGCGCCTTACCGCCCAGTGCTTTGACTGCCAGACGCAGCTCGGTGACCTCGCGCAGCGTCTGCTCGTAGCTGGGCAGGAACTCGTGCAGCGGCGGGTCGATGAGGCGGATGGTGACGGGGCGGCCCTCCATCACCTCGAAGATGCCCTCGAAGTCCTTCTGCTGTACGGGCAGCAGCTTATCCAGTGCGGCACGTCGCTGTTCCTCGGTGCGCGCCAGAATCATGTCCTGCACGACCGGCAGGCGGTCCTGTTCGAAGAACATGTGCTCCGTGCGGCACAGGCCGATACCCTCTGCACCGAACTC
>JAPWUZ010000315.1 GCA_028275265.1 Armatimonadota bacterium
GTTCGGAGGCACTCTCATCCAGGATATTCCCTCGCAGGTTGGCAACGGCGTCAAGCATCGCAGGCAATCGTCGCAAGAGCCGCACGCCCGACATGTGGTGAGCATCCGTCAGGGTAGCCTGTTGAGCGGGATACTGAGGGCAAACGAGGTGGAAATTGTCAGCTCGCACCATCAGGCGGTGAAGCAGCTGGGCACGCATTTGCTGGTCACTGCGCTCGCACCGGACGGCGTGATTGAAGCCATTGAGCTGGAGGACGCGCGCTTTTTCATCGGGGTACAATGGCATCCGGAAATGGACCCCGAAGCGGAGGCAACCCATCGGCTGCTGCGGGCTTTTATTGAAGCTGCTTCGGGGAACGAGAATCGATAAGGAGGTTTTGCAATGAGACGTCGCGCGGCGTTTACGCTGATTGAAATGTTGGTAGTTATCGCCATCATCGCGGTGCTGGCAGGGCTGTTGTTTCCCGTCTTCTCGCGTGCCCGTGCGAAAGGGCGTGAGACCGCGTGCCTGTCCAACATCCGCCAAATCGGAATGGCAATCATGATGTATGCGGAGGACTATGAGGAACGGTATCCATGGGCAGTGGACGCTACAGATAAGTACACCCCCCAAATCTGGAACGAATTTCCGCAGTGGCAACAGTGGATACCGTATATGCCATTGCTGCACGAGGTGTTGCTGCCATACTGTCGCAGTCCGCAAATCTGGGAGTGTCCGTCGGACATCGGCTACATGTATCAGGACTTCAACTGCGAGTTGTTGGACGCCACACCGTCCTCCTACCGGAAGTTCGGAACCAGCTACGTCTTCCGCACCGAAATCGCCTTCCGGCAGATGATGCTTTCCAACTTCCAGTATCCCGCGGAAGTAAACGTGATTATGGACAGCAGCGGCGCGTGGCACGGCAGCGAAGGAATCATGCGCACCCGCATCGAATGCTTCGACCCGCGCTTTTACCGAGGCTATCGCTACAACGTGTTGTTTGGCGACGGACACGCCAAAAATATAACGTACTACGATCTGGACAGAGCGTGGAGTATTCCGCTGTGATTCTGCGAGCGGACTGGGTGCTGCCTGTTGCCCGCGATCCCATTGAGCAGGGCGAGGTAGTGATACAGAACGGCGTGATTGTCGACGTACGCCGGCGTTCGGGCATGCGCGGCGGCGCAGATGTGCTAGACTTCGGCGAGGCGGTTATCCTGCCCGGGCTGGTGAACGTACATACGCACCTCGAACTGACCGTATTGCGCGGTGTCGTCGAAGACCTTCCCTTCTTCGAGTGGATACGCAGGCTGGTAGAGCTCAAGGGCGTGCTGTCGGAGTCGGAATGGCGCGACTCGGCGTTGTGGGGCGCGCTGGAAGCCGCCGCCTCGGGCGTGACCACCATAGCGGATACCACCGACACGGGAGCGGCGGTATACGCCATGTTACAGACGGGATTGCGCGGGCGCGCATATCAGGAGGTTTTCGCCGTGCAGCCCGACCAGTCTGCGCAGAAAACGCTTCGAGAGCTGGAGGATAAGCTTCTTTGGCTTCACCGCGCCACACAGGGCACTCTGGTGGAAATCGGTGTTGCCCCTCACACGCTGTACACCGTCCGAGCGGATGTCATGACCGCCCTGCGCGAATATACCCGTGAGAAAGGCTACCCCGTGTGCATCCACGCCGCCGAGTCCAGAGACGAGATTGCCCTCTTGCACGAGGGCAAGGGCAAGTTCGCCAATATGTATTCAGAGCGAGGCATCACCTGGCATACGCCGGGCAAGCACCCGATAGACATCCTGCACGAACAGGGCTGGCTGGACGCCAACACTCTGCTGGTTCATGCGGTACAAACCGATTCTCACCACGCCGAGCTCTTTGCCGCGACGGAAGTCGCGGTAGCGCATTGTCCGCAGTCCAACGCGAAGCTATACAACGGCGTCGCTCCGCTCAGCCTGTGGCTACAGCAGGGCGTGAGGGTCGGTCTAGGAACCGACAGCGTGGTCAGCAACAACACCCTCGACATGTTCGCGGAGATGCGCAGTGCGGTGATGTTGCAGCGGGCAGTGTTCGGTATGGATTCCTGCATGACCGCACGCAAAGCGGTCGAGCTGGCGACACTTGGCGGAGCGCGTGCTCTGGGCATGGCGGAACGTATCGGTACGCTGGAGCCGGGCAAGCAGGCGGACCTCTGTGTGGTGTCTTTGAACGGGGCACACTCCTTCCCCGTCTACGACCCTTATGCCGCGCTGGTCTTCTCTGCGCGCGCCTCCGACGTGGTCATGACGATGGTGGCAGGTAAGGTGGTTTACCGGCAAGGCGAGTATCCGCTGCTTCGCGAACCCGTGCATCACCTGCGCGAACGGCTTCGCCTGACCGTGCGTCGCATCCGGGAAACGCTGAGCCATGACGGAACTGAGTAGCTGGCAGAAGCAGCTGTGCGAACTGGGGCACTACCTGGGCGAGCGGGGGCTGGCGTGGGGCACCTCCGGCAACATCAGCCTGCGCGTGGATGAAGAGCGGTTCCTCATCTCTGCCTCAGGCGCATGGCTGGGCACGCTCACGCCCGAGCAAACCGCCCTCTGCTACCTGCACGAAGAGGGCTTTGCAGGAGCCAGACCGTCGGTGGAGACGCCCATGCACCGCGCGATTTACCGCACCCGCCCGGATGCGCAGGTGGTGGTGCATGTCTCACCGCCCTACTCCACGCTGGTTGCTTGCTCCAGCCTCGAAGTGCCCACCGACCTGAACATTGAAAACATCTTCTATCTGGGAAGTATTGCCCGTGTGCCTTATATCCAGCCGGGCACCCAGCAGCTCGCCGACGCCGTTGCCGAAGCGGTGCGCGAACATGAGACCATTATCCTCTCGAATCATGGCGTCATCACCTTTCACCGTAGCGTCCCCGACGTGCTGATGCGCGTGGAGTCGTTTGAGATGAGCTGCCGCATTATCGTGACGGCGCGGATGGCAAACATCCCCCTGAACCATCTTTCTGCGGAACTGGTGGAAGCGTTGCGCAGTGCGGGCGGCTACCGCCGCGCGTGAGGCGAAACCAGTCCCAGCCGCTCGCATTCCTGCGCAAAGCGGTGCAGCGCCTGCTCGTGGG
>JAPWUZ010000316.1 GCA_028275265.1 Armatimonadota bacterium
CTAAATCATCCGGTAATCCACTTTGCCATGCGCCATCACCTTCACGATGATGAAACCGCGCCCGGGAGGTCGCTCGCCTTCGAAGCGGATTTCTGCCCGCTCATCGGGGTGCAGACGGAAGCCCTGCGTGTGCTTCCCCCCGGCGGTCAGGCGGTACATACCTACCGCATCGCCCCACGTCTCGAGCGGAGTAATGACCTGCACCGCGCCCTGTATCAGGTCGTCCGTGCCGTTGCGCAGACGCACCACCAGCGCGTTCCGCTCTACGTCCATCCCCCACTCGGGGAAATATTTACGTCCGACCTCCAGCACATCTTCGTAAGTCTGCCCGTCCCACTCCAGCTGCGCGCGCACCACCCCGGTGCGTCGCGGCGTGTCGAAGCACAGCAAAACTTTCCATACTTGCGACTCGCCGGCGGGCAGGTCGAAGGGGATTTCGGCGGGCACGGTATGCCAGCCTTCAGGAACGATGAGGCGCACCGTCCCGGTGGCGTTGCGGTCGCGCAGGTTGTTCACCACACCCACCTCGATGGTATTGATAGTGACTCCTCCCTGCGCGATGTGGATGCCGGTTTTGACCTCACCACGCAGGCTCACCGCCACCGGCAGATAGCCGATGGGGTCTGCCCCCAGGTTGTGCTGCCAATAACGCACGTAGACGGGTTGCACCGGCTCGGCGGTTGCCCCCAACACGCGCCGTCCTCCCTTTGGCGCGAACGGTTTCGGCTTCAGCAGGAAGGTCTCGATGGCGAAGCTATCCAGCCTGAACGACACGGCATCCTGCTGCACATCCAGCGGCTGCAACGGTTCTTCCAGCAGGTTCGCGTGATGCGCGCTCTCGATACCCGTGTGCCAGCGCAGATGGACGGTATCGCCAAAGCCAGTCGGGTCGTATAGTCGCGCGATAATCCCCTTGCTTTCGGCGTCGACAGGATGCGATTCGAACCGTCCAGTGGGGTTGTCTGCCGGTTTAAGCGCGGTGAGTACCGCGTGTGTGGCATCCGCCTGCAGGAAGGAGTAGTCCAGCGGCAGCGCACCCCCGTGTAACATGCCCTGCACCGTCTGCAGCGGGTTATTCACCTCCCAGCCTACGCGGGCAGTGTCTGCCTCGCGCCAGTCGCCAGCATGAGGATACAGGCTATAGCGGAACAGGTGCGTTTTGTGTTCGGGGATGAGCACGAACGGCAGGCGGTCGGGCTGTCCCCACGGGGTGCCTCCCCACGCGGCGGTGTGCATCAGGAACAACACCATCGTGTTGTCGTTCTCCACCGAGTTCAAGACGTTGCCGGTGTTCACCAGCGCAACGCCGTAGTCGTCGGCGGGCAGGGGGCGTTCCACCAGATTCGCGCTGGTCGGCAGGGCGATGCGGGCGGTCTCTTCCATCTGTGCGGCGAGCTGCTGCACCATCTGATGCAGGGCAGATTCCTCCTTTGCTGCAATCACCAGCACCGGCAGCGGCAGCCAGCCGTCGGGCATGAAGGGGTCTTCCACCAGCGCGATGCCCTGCTCCTCCTGCAGGATCGCCCGCAGACGGTCGGCTTGCGCTTTGGGCAGGTGTTCCAATAGGTCAGACAGCATGGCATTGTCCCCGTTCAAACTGATAAGGATGCGGAAGGACATGCCCAGCGGCAAGTCTTCGTTGGGGTTGTTCGGGAAAGGCAGGATGGTATCTTCCACCGGCAGTTGCAGTCGGCGCGGCGCGTCGAAGTCGTCGTACACAGGGGTGCAGGGCACGCCCTTGCGGATGAGCGCGCGCTGCAGGGTATACGCCGCCTGCACGCTGGCGGGATGGTGCGAGGTCACCAGATGGCACATGCCGAACGGTCGTTGCTGGTCGTCGGCAAAGCGCACCCACGCCGCGCCCGACAGGTCTACCCACTGGCAGGCGTGCCGCGCGCCGCACTCCGAGTAGTTGCGCCACTGGTGGAAGCGGAAATCCAGCTTGCCCTTGCTCTTGCGCTTGGTGATGGCTCCGAAACGCTCTTCGAACACCGGCTCGGCGTTTTGCACGTTCACCGGGAAGGTGACCACGAACAGCTCGTTCTCGCCGCGGTAGCGTTGCAACTGCGTGGCGAAGTCGATACGGCGCACGCCCTGTGTGAGTGCCACTATCTGCTCACGCTCGCAGGAACGCATCTCACCGCGAATCACCAGCCGCGATTGCACGGGTCCCTGCCATGCCTGTACCGTTGCCGCGTAGTCGCGTGAGAACCACTTCGGTCCCAGCGTGTAGCACTCCCAGGCGGGTTCCGCGCGGTCCGCCTTTTCCAGCAGGGCAACGATTTCGTTGCCAGGTCCCGCCTGCAGGTTCAGCACCTCGCGCCTCGCCTGCTTGTCGACGATACTGCTCAGCCCACCTCCCAGCTGCGGGTCGGCGGTGACGCGGAAGTACTCGTTCTCGATAGTGTAGCCGGGGATTAGCTGGGGCGCGGGAGGCAGGGTATCGGTCTCCACCACGCGGTAGGTGCGAAAACCCATCGGCGGGATGTCCTTCGCCAGCAGGGTCACCTCCGCCTCACGCAGGGGCAGGCGCGGCGGGATGGGCGATTCCAACTGACAGGGCACGCTGTTGCCCTGCGAGTCTTCGATGCGGAATCCGCTGACCGGTTTGGGGAAGCGCAGGGTCACCCGCACGGCGTCAGTGCGGCTCCAGTTCAGCGCGTTATGCACCTGCAGCGCGATGACGGTGGGCGGTGGGGCGGTGTAGGCGGTGTCAGTCTGGTCGCAGATGTAGCGCAGGCTGCGGGTGCGCACGTCGTGCGCCAGCTCCAGTGCCTCCCGGAAGCCCGCCATCATGTCCAAAAAGGCGCGGTCGCACAGAGGACCCGCGATGCCATCGTGGTGCTGGTTGAACAGCAGTTGACGCCATGCTTTGTCCAGCGCTTTGTCGGGATATTCCGCGCCCAGCAGGTGGGCAACGGTGGCGAAAAACTCCGCCTGATGCAGGCTCTGTTCCGCCAGCCGGTTGGCGATTTTGAGCTCGATGCGCGATAGCCCCGTGCCCTGATGATGCCACTCGTAGTCGCGGGCGGTGACGGGAATGGAGACGGTGCGCTCCTCGTGCTGG
>JAPWUZ010000317.1 GCA_028275265.1 Armatimonadota bacterium
CGCCTCCCACGGGGCAAGCTGCTCGATCAGTTTCAGGTGTTCGTGGCGTGTGGCGGGGTTGTCGGGCAACAGGGCAGCCAGGATAGACGCCCGCGACGCCGCCAGCGGGCGACGCGCCCAGTAGATGTGTAGCGTGCTGATGTGCCCGTGGCGGATGTTCTTCTCGCGCACCGACTCCTGGGAGACTTTCTGTAACGGGAAGTCCACTTCGATCAGGCGTGCGTCTTCGTCTGCGCCCGCGTTCGGAGACTGTTCTTTACCCATGCTGGCACTCCTGTGAATGACATTTCTGTGATACGACTTTGCCACTCCATTGTCCTGCTGAGCGCAAGCGAAGGGTCTCTGAGATTCTTCGCGTCGCTCAGAATGACTTTACCTGCGCCAGCGGGTTGTGTTCCCCCATCGCCCGCCACCTCCAGTCGATGTGGTTTACCCTCAAAAGTTGACTTCTGGGGCGGAGTTGTGCTATATATTAGGCAGCCGCCGGTATCTCGGCGGCTTTTGATGAACACATTCCCATGCCTGATTGGGCAGAAAAGGATGGACAGCAAGATGGCAAGACGAATGCTTTTTACCTCGGAAAGCGTGACCGAGGCGCACCCCGATAAACTCGCGGACCAGATTAGCGATGCTATTCTGGACGAATGCTTGAAACAGGACCGCGAGGCAAATCTGCCTGTCGAAGAGTACTCGCGGGTAGCTATCGAAACACTGCTGACGCGCGGGCTGGCGGTTGTCGCCGGCGAGCTCACCACGCATGGCTATGTAGAAATCCCCGACGTGGTGCGAAAGACCATCAATGATGTCGGCTACACGCACACCGACTATGGCTTCGATGGCGATACCACGGGCGTCATGGTTGCCATCCAGAAGCAATCGCCGGACATCGCGCAGGGTGTCAACACCGGCGGCGCGGGCGACCAGGGCATGATGTTCGGCTACGCCTGCACCGAAACCGAACAGCTGATGCCCTTGCCCATCACCATTGCACACCACCTCACCCGCCAGCTGGCGCAGGTACGCAAACAACAGCCCGACCTCGGTCTGCGCCCCGACGGCAAGTCGCAGGTGACCATCGAGTATGTGGATGGCAAGCCGTATCGTATCGACACGGTGCTGATTTCCGCTCAGCACGAACCGCGACTGTCGCAACAGGACGTGATGGAAATCGTCAAAGAGCACGTATTAGAGCCGGTGCTGAAGCACTATCAGCCGTTCAATAAAGGAGACTTCCGTTTCCTGTGCAACCCCACAGGGCGTTTCGAAATCGGAGGACCGCAGGCGGACACGGGCGTTACCGGTCGCAAAATCATGGTGGATACCTACGGCGGCATGGCTCGACACGGTGGCGGCGCGTTCTCCGGCAAGGACCCCACCAAAGTGGACCGCTCGGCAACCTACATGATGCGCTACGTGGCGAAGAACATTGTGGCAGCAGGGCTGGCAGAGCGGTGCGAATTGCAAATCGCATACGCCATCGGACGAGCCGAACCGGTCTCGCTGACCATCGACTGCTTCGGCACGAACACCATCCCCGAAGAGCAGATTCTGAAGCGGGTAATGGACATCTTCGATTTTCGCCCGCGTTCCATTATCCGCGATCTTGGTCTGCTGACGGAGAACGTGTGCTACCTGTGCACCGCCAAGAACGGGCACTTCGGACATCCGGAGTTCCCGTGGGAGAAAACCGACAAAGCACATCTGCTGAAGTAAAACGGTGTATGGACGACGTGGAGCGGGTCATCGAAGAGTTTCTGGACGGCAAGCCTCGGGCCTCTACCCTGCGCGAGCTGCGACAGGCGTTGGAGGCAAAGCTGCACCGGATGGAGGAAGACCCCTCCACGCCGCCCGAGCAGATTGAACAGACGCGCGAGCAGGTGCGCGTGCTGTACGAAGAGGAACTGATTACACAATTCGTCGAAGATTCTATCCGCTTTACACTGTCTGCTGACGCCTTGCAACAACAAATCGGTGAGGACTAAAGGAAACTGTGAGCGCAATGTTTGCATTGAACTTTTATCCCGACATTTACGAGAACCTGTTGCGCAGCCACCGCAAGACGGTCACCATTCGCCTGGGCGACAAGACCGACAAGTACCGCGCGGGGCAGCTGGTATGGGTTACCGTCGGCAACCGCTTCGCCCGCAGGCACAAGCTGTTCACCGCCATCATCGACCGCGTGGAGGTGAAGCCGCTGGCAGAGCTCACCCCGCGCGACATCAGCCGAGAAAACCCCGAGTTTCGCACCGCCGAAGACGTGCGCGACCTGCTGGAGCGCATCTACGATCGCCCCCTTGCGATGGAAGAGATTGTCACCGTTATCTACTTCTCGCCGGTGGAGGAGTAGATCCTACGCCCCCTCGATCACTAACGTCTCGCCCTGCTGCACCGTCACCGGCTCTGCAAAGGTGACCCGTGTACCTCCTTCCGCAAGCGGGGCGGCGGTCGCCACTACCGCTTTACCTGCCACGTGCGCCTGCGGCTGTTGCACCGCGAAGCCGAGCTGCACCTCGCGCAGCGTCACGCTGCCCCTGTGAACCTGCACCTCCGCCCGCCTATAGCCTGCACCGAAGGTTTGTCTCACTATACCCCACCCCGAATCGACCGAGAAGAAGCAGGCGAAATCCTCGGGGTATATGCGCGGTGCAAAACACAGTAATCCTCTCGGCGCGGAGTAGAAGAAGTCCGATAGAGCCAGCAACAGCGCGTACGACGCCATCGCGCGGGCATAGTGGTTGCCGCATTCGAACTCGTTCCACGGGTTGCGCCGTTCGCCGTTGTGGCGGTCGCGCACTCCCTTCACAATAGCCAGCCCTTCCTCGATGAAGCCCTCGTAGATGAGATGGCTCGCGACCTGATACTCGATGCCCGTCCACACCTCATCTGAGTACGGGAACGGGAACAGCGGTCTGCCACCATGTGGCCATGTTGCCAGCAGCAAGCCCGCTTCGTCGTTCAGCGCGTAGATACGCTGCGGGTTGGCGTGCTCCGAGAGGTCGCTCTTCCAGTTATAGCGGAAGACCGACTGCAACGCCCTGCGCACCTGTTCGGGGGCAAATAGGTC
>JAPWUZ010000039.1 GCA_028275265.1 Armatimonadota bacterium
GGGGTGTTCAATAAATCTGTCGGACACCCGCACGGTTTTCGGAGGTGACTGGACGTATGAGCACCGGCACGTAAAAACCTTGCCTATCGCGTGCGTCGCCATGCCCGCCATAATCGGTACAGCAGCCCGGTTGCGCCATCGCTGTAGGCAACGTGCACCCGCGGCAGGGTGAAAGGGTTGTCCTGAAGCCCCACCAGCCCTTTGCGCACCGTGCACGCCGCCTGGTATCCCGCTTCTCGCACCATCTGCACAACGGCATCGTTGCAGTCGCCGTAGGGGTAGCAGAAGCTGATCACCCCCGCGCCGGTCAGCTCCTCCAGTTCGCAGCGGCATTGTTCGATTTCGCGGCGGGCATCGTCGGGGGGCAGGTGCGTCAGATAAGGGTGCGTGAGCGTGTGCGCGCCCACTTCCCATCCTGCTTGATGAAGTATCAGCAGGTGCTCGCGGCTCATGACGCGGTGGCGGTAGTCTTCCGTCCAGTCGGTTTCGCCGCCCAGCCGCTGGCTGACGGCAAACACCGTGCCCGTCCATCCGTGTCTGCTCAGGATGGGCAGTGCATATTCATACACGCCGAGCAGGGCATCATCAAAGGTGAACACCGCCGTGCGGCGCGGCAGCCGCTGATGGGGAAGATGTTCTGCCAGCTCTCGCAGTGGCATCACCCGAAAGCGCAGCCACTCCAGCATCCGGCACTGCCTTTCCAAGCCCTGCGGGGAGACGTTCAGACGGCGACCCTTCTCGCCCACGTTGTGGTACATCAGGATGGCAATCATCTCAGGCAATCAGGGCGCGGGCGTAGACGGATTCGACGTGCTGCACCATCTGCTCGGGGGTATAGTGCTGGCACACAAGGGTGCGTGCTGTCTCCCCAAGTCGGCTTCGCAGTTCTGCGCTGGCGAGCAGTTCGTCGAGTGCGTGCGCGAGGGAGGTGACCGTGAAGTCCACCAGGATGCCGGTCTCCCCATCCCGTACCAGCTCGGGCAACCCGCCCACACGGGTGGCGATGACCGGTTTGCCCAGCGCCATCGCCTCCAGCGCCGCCAGCCCAAAAGTCTCAGACCGTGAAGGCATCACCACCACATCCACTGCCTGCATCAGCCGGGCGACATCGGTGCGCAGTCCGGTGAAGATAACATGGCGCTGCACCCCCAGCCCCCTCGCTTGTTGCTGGGTGTGTTGGGCGAACGCACTCTCGGCGCTGCCAACGAACAGCACATAGGCGTCGGGATGCAATCGCAGTACTTGAGGGAGAGCCTCCAGTAACAGGTCCTGCCCTTTGATAGGGGTCACTTTGGCGAAAACCCCGATGATCTTACTGTGGAGTGGAAGTCCGAACTCGCTCCGAACCTCCTTGGGTGCATCCGCGTTCGCGCCATCCAGAGAGACGAAGTCGGTGGCGTTGTAGATGGTCTGTATCACGCTGGCGGGTACGCCGTATTCGATAAGCCAGCGTCGCACCGCATCGGAAACGGCAATAATCAGGTTGCCCATCCGCGACAACCAGCGATAGGCAGGGTCGGAAGTGAACACGTGAACCGTGGAAACCACCGGCTTACGGGTAAGCAAGCCCAGCAGCAGACCGTAATAGGCGGCACGGGTGAGGTGGGTGTGGATGATATCTATCCGCTGTTTGCGCACCAGACGCACCAGATGCAGCAGCGTCATCGCTGCGCCCGCGCCACGCATGGGCAGCGGCAGAGTGTTTACGCCTGCGCGCTGCAGCTCTTCAGGAAGCCAGTTATGCGGTGGACAGACGGTGATTACATGATGTCCCTGCTGCTGGAGCATCCGGGAGAGGAGCACAAGGTGTCTCTCGGCACCAGATGTTGCCGAGCTGGAAACCACCTGCAAAATGCGCCACTTTTTAGACGAACCTTGCGCCTTCATGGTTGGGTGTGCATCTGTTGTATTATATCCTGCCCGTCTGCTCGCAGGCAACCTGAGGGTATCTTTCAATCACACATCAGGTCGCATACCTGCAGAAACGCTTCCACCACCCGTGGGTCAAACTGTGTGCCCGCGCAGCGTTGGATCTCCGCCTTCGCCTCTTCCACGCCCAGAGGTTCCTTCCACGGCGCCCCATGCGTCAGGATGTCGTATACCTCCGCCACCGCGATGATACGCGCCCCAAGCGGTATCTGCTCACCTGCCAGTCCGTCCGGATAGCCGGTACCGTCCCAGCGCTCGTGGTGGTGTTTGATGAGCGGCAGGGTAGGTTTCAACGCCTGCACCGCGCCCAGTATCTCCAGAGCAAGGGTGGCATGCTGGCGCATGATTTGAATCTCCTCTTCGCTCAAACTGCCCAGCTTACCCAGAATGCTGTCCGAAATCGCCACTTTGCCGATGTCATGCAGCTCTGCCGCACGGCGAAGCACCAGGAGTTCCTCGTCACTCATGCCCAGCTTCTCGCCGGTAGCCACCGCCAGAACGGCGACCCGTGCGCTGTGCAGGTCCGCGCCTTTTTCACGCATCGCCGCCACGCGCACCAGCGCTTTGACGGTATCGTTAATCGCCCGATTGACCGCATCGTGCATGGTTTGTCTTACCTCCTGTACACCGGACTACGGCACGATCGATAGCACGTACCAGCGCGTCCAGCTCGTCGTCCAGCAGGGTGCGGGGGTCTATAAGCACTTCCTCCTGTTCGATACGGACGAAGACGGCGGGTTCCTGCCAGCGCAGGGCGTGCGCCAGCTGCTGCGCACTTATCTCCGGCGAGCGCAGACAGACCAGCACCGTGCCCAGCTGTTGTCCGGGCAGGCTCCCACCACCCACTGCGGACAGCCCATCGCGCAGGCGGACGGTTACCGTTCCTGATGGCAGGGTAGCCTGCAACCTTCGCCTCAGCCTGTTCGCCCGCCGCCTGACCTCACCGACAGACATCGCCAGTGTGCGCAGCACAGGAATCTCGCGCTGCGCCTCATCCGGGTTCAGATACAGACGCAGAGTGGCTTCCAGCGCGGCAAGGGTCAGTTTGTCCACGCGCAGTGCGCGGTGCAGCGGGTGCTTGCGGATGCGCTGTACAACCTGCCGCCTGCCCAGAATGATACCCGCCTGCGGACCACCCAACAGCTTATCGCCACTGCAGGTGACGATATCGCACCCTGCCTGCACGCTTTCCTGCAGGGTAGGCTCGTGTTCCAGCCCGAACTGTGCGGTGTCCACCAGGCATCCGCTGCCCACATCGTCCAGCACAGCCAGCCCGTACCGGTGCGCCAGCGAAACCAGCTCCTCTGCGGACACCTCCTCGGTGAAGCCCACGATGCGGAAGTTGCTGGGGTGACAGCGTAACAGCAGGGCGGTATCCGACGTAATCGCCTGTTCATAGTCCGACAGGCGGGTGCGGTTGGTCGTGCCTACCTCAACCAGCTTTGCCCCGCTCTGGGCGATGATGTCGGGCATTCGAAACGCTCCCCCGATTTCCACCAGCTGCCCGCGCGAGATGATAACCTCTTTCCCCTGCGCCAGCACGGTGACCGCAAGCAGCACCGCTCCTGCGTTGTTGTTCACAACGGTGGCGTCTTCTGCTCCCGTTAGACGGCACAACAGGTCGCGCACATGCTCGATACGGTCGCCGCGCTCACCGGTGTCGCGGTCGACCTCCAGCATCGAGTGCCCCTGCGCCACCTCGGTAACTGCCCGCCGGGCAGCTTGCGCCAGCACAGCCCGCCCCAATCCGGTATGCAAAACCACCCCCGTGGCGTTGATGACGCGGCGCAAGGTGGGCGTCCGCCAGCACTCCACTGCCTGCAGTACCTCGCTCACGATGGAAGGCAGGTCGGTTGCGACAGCCGAGCCTTTCTGCAGATGCTCACGCAGTCGGTTCAATACCTCCCGCACACAGTCCACCACCAGCTGGCGCCCGTGTACGGCTATTGCATCCTGTACCCGCCTGTCCTGCAGCACGCGCGATACCGCGGGCAGCTGGCGCAAAGCGGCAGAGCTATCTCCCGTGCGTCCTCTCTCCATACGTCATCTTATTCGTTCGGTGGAAACTCCAGTTGTGCCCACCATTTGGGCTCAACGTCTGGAAAGATATTGTCGCGCTCTTCCGCCTCGCCCAGCGCGCCCCATTCCTCGGGGGTAGGCTCCTCGCCACGCACCACTCGCTCCAGCAGGTTCACCAGCATCTGGAAGCGGTCGGCGTGCCACTGCGCGCGCAGTTCGGCGTAGTCTCGCGCCGACCAGGTGCTGATGAGAAACTGCCAGTCGGAGGACTGCAGCAGCAACAGCTCTCGGGCGATTTGTTTCAGGATGGTCTGCACCTTCGGGTTGTCGCCGTACTGGCGCGCCAGGCGCACCATCTCCCGCTCGGCAGGATAGATACGCTTCCATGTCCACTCTGTCCACTCGTTCAGCCACACCCAGTGATAGCCGCCTTCTCCCCAAGAGCCTTCGGGCAGCTGCACCACCGTTTGCGGCGGATGAAGATGCAGGTATTTACCACAGGTAATGGGCTGGATTTCAGGGTGTGTTTCCATTCCCCTGCGCACCCAGTATAGCCATTCGGGACCTTCAAACCACCAGTGTCCATACAGCTCGGTATCGTACATGGCGGTGATAATGCCGCTTTTGCCGGTGGACTGCACGTGTTCGCTGAGCACCTCGTGGGCGAGGTCGACGAAGTGTTTGGCGTGCTCCTGAATGCGCTCGAACGCCTTCGCCAGCTCGTAAGGCTGTTTTTTGCCCAGGTCATCCTTGGGACGGGAGATGCGCCAGTAACGCAAGCCGCCCGGCGGCTGCTTTTTGTGGAACTCCAGGTAGTACTCGTCGCCGGGGTAGCCGGAATCTGCGCTCCACACCTGCACGCCGGTGCGAGGGTCTCTGGTGAAAACGGCGACCGGCGGCTTGGGCTCACCGGACGAGTTCACCAGGTACACGTAATAGGGCGATTTCTCCGTATCCTCGGGGCGGTACTGCACACTGAACTGCTCCCACAGTTCACGCAGGGGTTTGAACCGCTCGGCGTATACGCCTATCGCTTCGCCGCCTTTGAGGAGGTGCGAGTCGATGAAGAAGTATTCGATGCCATTCTCCGCCAGAATCTCCTCTACGCCTTTGCGCAGCCAGGGTTCCGAAGGCTTGCCTTCGAAATCCACCGGGTAGTTCCAGCGATAACGCGGGCGATAGGCGCACTCCGGCAGCCAGAAGCCCCGCGGCGCCCTGCCGAACAGCCGCTTGTAGGTCTGCACGCCCTGCTTGATCTGCGCCTGCACCGCCTCATCGGTACCCAGCAGCGGCAAATAGCCGTGCGTGGCGGCGCTGGTCAAAATCTCGATGTGCCCCGCGTCCTGAAGGTCACGGAACGCGCCGATGATGTCGGAGCGATACCTTTCCCGAAAATCGGTTAAAGTTTTAGTGAAAAACCGATACCAATACTCCGCCAGTGCCGCCATGCCCAGCTTCTTCTCGCTGAGAAACTCCTTGCGGTTTACCTCGGCAGCGGCGATTTTATCCTTGAGCCACGCCTCGAACTCCGCGGCGAAAGCGGGCTGCACCAGCTGCTCTGCCAGCACAGGGGTAATACCAATGGTGAACTGCGGTGAGATGCCTTCTTTGATCAGCCGGTAGCAGGTATTCAACAGGGGTATGTACGTCTCCGCGGCACTCTCCGACAGCCAGTCCATGCCATGCGGACTGCGCCCGTGTGCCAGCACGTACGGAATATGTGAATGCAGCACAAAAGCGAAATAACCAAGCGGTTTCGCGTTTTCCAAGTTGTCCAGCCTCCTTGCGTGTAGCCTGTGGTTGCTGATAGCATAGCAGTTTTGCCGTGTGGATGTCAACTTGACAGAGTTGCACACTACATAAGCAGTATGACACAATGATAAGGGAGGTGAGAATATGGCAGATACCGCTTTGCTGATAGTGGACGTCCAGAACGACTTCTGCCCGGGCGGCGCGTTGCCCGTGCCGGAGGGCGACAAGGTGGTGCCTGTACTGAACACCGCTATCGAACGTTTCCGGCAGGCGGGTGCTCCCGTCATCGCCTCGCGCGACTGGCATCCCGAAAAGAGCACGCACTTTGCGGCGTACGGTGGACAGTGGCCGGTACACTGTGTGCAAAACACGCAGGGAGCGGCGTTTCACCCCGACTTACGTCTGCCAGAGGATGCCATCATCGTGTCGAAAGGGATGGGCGAAAACGAGGACGCTTACTCCGCTTTTGACGCGCGGACGGAAGACGGCACGCCACTGGAGGAATTGCTGCGGAAACGGGGCGTCCGGAGGCTGTTGGTCGGAGGGCTGGCAACCGATTACTGCGTGCGCGCCTCGGTGCTGGGTGCGCTGCAGCGCGGGTTCGAAGTGCTGGTTCTAAAGGACGCGGTGCGTGGCGTGGACGTGCAGCCTGGCGACAGCGAGAAGGCACTGCAGGAGATGCAAAGCAAAGGTGCGAAGCTGGTGAGCCTTGAAGAGGTTTCACCGTAGTCAGGCAGCGGGAGGTAGCAGCTCCACACGGTTTCTGCCTCGCTGTTTCGCCAGATACAGTGCCTGGTCGGCAGCGGCAAGCAGGGTGCTCTTATCGACGCCATGGATGGGGTATTCTGCTACTCCCGCGCTGAACGTTACATGGAGAGTGGTCGAACCGTCTACGGTCTGGAAGGGATGCCTCTCTATTGCTTCACGCAACCGTTGCGCGGCTGAAGTCGCCTGCGCCAGCGCGGCCTCGGGCAAAACCACCAGAAACTCCTCGCCTCCATACCGGAAGACCAGCTCGGTCTCGCGCAGGTTTTCCACCAGCAATCGGCTGACCTCCTGAAGCACAAGGTCTCCTGTCGCGTGTCCCCAGGTGTCGTTGATCTGCTTGAAGTGGTCTATGTCTGCAAGGATAAGGCTGAAACGTCTGTGGTGACGTTGACTTCGACTGATCTCCTCCTCCAGCCGAATGTCCATGTATCTGCGGTTGAACAGCCCGGTCAAGCCGTCCGTCAGCGCAAGCAGCCCGACCGAGCGGGTCAGCCGAGACACCTCGATGACCTGCGCAAAGTGGTTGGCGGTAGATACCAGTTGCTCCATGTGGTATTCACGGAAGTAACCCGGCGTGGTGTGTGCTGCAAGCAACACTCCTTCCGCCTGTCCGCGCACCATGAGGGGTGCTCCGATCAGGCTGGCGAAGATCCGTCTGGAAGCATAGCCGATTAGTCTGGGCTCTGACGAAGTATAAGGCAGATAGAGGGGTTGGGCTCGATGGGCAATCCATCCGGCTAACCCCTCGTTCGCTTCAAACGGATGTTCCTCCAACAGGCGAATGGGTTCCCCCGCCGAGGCAGCCACCTGAAAAGTGCCTGTATCCCGGTTGCGAAGATAGAGGGTGACGAATGGCGCGGATAGCAGCTCTGCCACCACAGACGTGAACTTTTTCGCGGCATCCTCTATCGAGGAGGAGACGGCGGATAGCCTTCCAATCTCGTAGAGTGCGTTCAGGGTCCGGTTTTCCTGCTGCAGGGTGTGGAGGTAATGTGCGGTGCGAATAGCAAGACACATGGTGTCGCGCAACTGCTGAAGACGTTCCCGTACAAGGGCTTCATCGTTCATATCCTGCCAGCCGAAAAGTGCAACCGTGCCGACGAGCCCCTTCTCGTCATGCAGTACGAAGGTCAGCATGTTCTCACCCGGCAGCTGCACGGCGTTGTGGACACGCTCTGCCGCATCCGGTGGGGATAATCTGGCTACCTGCGTGGAAGAAGAGAGTACAATGCTGGAGGGCATATCCTGTCGCGTTGTGGCGTGAGCCAGGCGCAAAGAGAGCGTGTATTCGTCGAAAAGCCACAGCGCACCCTCCGGTGCACCGGTGACATCTCGCAGGATAGGCAATATTTGACGCGCCAGGTCGCCCGGCTCTCTTGTGGCGAGAGCGGTATGAAGGATTTGCAGGCGCGCACGGTCCAGTTGATGCCGTGCCATCTGCTGCCGGTGTGCGCCAACCAGTTCCTGATACTGATACCTCAGCTGGCGGTGCGCCTCGCGCTCCTGCTCCCATTGCTCACGCAACTCATCGGGTAAAGGCAACAGCAGGTCGCTCTCCTCTTCACCCGTCGGTCGTTCCGCCAGAGTAAAGCCAAGGTACAACCACAGCACCCCAAACAGAATCGCCCACCACACAAAGAGACCGTCCTTCTGCCAGGCGTAGATGAAGAGAGCCGGAAGCAAGAGAAAAGCCACCGGTCGCGCGTACCGTCGGTGCACCGCAATCACCCAGGCACTCAGCGGTAACCACATGGGGGAATAGACCTGCAGGACGGACGCCGCCAGAACATCTACAAATGCTGCCAGCCTGCTTTGCGGCTTCACCGCCATGAGCAGCAACAACCCTCCTGCCACTCCGGTAAAGAGCTGTTGCACAGGAGTGGCGTACCAGCTCCACGCCAGCACAGCCAGCGCGAGCACCAATCGCAATGCCAGCTGGGATATGCTCATGGGTTCCATTCAGGGTCCAGCCAGAGGTCCAGGATATGCTCCTCGTTGAGCGCAGAGTTCCGCAGGCAGTGCGCTGCCACTCCGACGATTGCAGACGCTGGCGCGACGCCTATCAGTTCCGTCTCCATGACCTGCACACCTTGCTCGTCTGCCAGCCTCCTTACGTAATCCAGCACCCACCATAAAGGGCTGTGTTCAGGCTGTGTGAGATTCAACGATACCTGCGCAACGCCTCGTGAAGCCAGAAATAGCCCCAGTGCCCGCACTCCCGCCAGCTGGGGAATGCGCTCACGTTCACGGCGGATGGTGCGCGCGATATGCTGTGCTACCTCTACACGGTCGGTGTTCAGATTGATGTTGAATGCAATCAGGGGTCCGCGCGCGCCCACTATTGTCGCCCCTGCTGTGGGGTGCAGAAAAGCTGGACCCGCATCCGGTGCGCGATCGCCGGTCAACGGGCGCGCTACCCATCTTTCGAACCCCCCGCGACGGATGGTCGGCAGGTCGGCAGGTCTGCCGGGCAATGCAGCGTGCTCATAGAAGTACACCGGTACCTGCAGGTCGTTTGCAATGCGGTATCCTGTTTCACGGGCGATGTGCCCACACTCCGACATCTGCACGTTTCTGAGCGGGATAAAGGGCATTACGTCTACCGCACCGATACGCGGATGCACTCCCTGATGAGAACGAAGGTCGATACGCTCTACCGCTACCCGCGCGCAGCGAAAAGCGGCTTCTGCGACCGCATCTGGCTCTCCCAAAAAGGTCAACACAGTGCGATGATGGTCTGGGTCTGCCGATACATTCACCAGCCGAACGCCTGGCACTTCACGTACCGCTTGCGCCAGCGCATGGATGGTGTCCGCGTTACGCCCTTCGCTGAAATTGGGTACACATTCTATCACCCGTCGCATCGGCGTGAGAACTCTCCTCCGCTAAGATATTCGGCGAAAACAACCAGATTCATGATAACCGATGTCGCCTGTGCCTCGTCAGTGAAAATGGAAAACCACGACGCGGAAAGTGCGGAAAAACAACTTTTTTAGCAGAATCACCGGCAAACTTCTTGACGTTTGCACAAGGTCGTGGTATAGTAGTACTGAACTTGGTACGGCATTTCCACCGCGCAAGCGGTGAATGCATATCGGGGCACTCTCTGAGAAGAACAGAGGAACGCCTGAGGCGAAAGGGAGGCGTGCGCTGGAGGTAACCCTGGAGGCTCCGCGAAGCGAACTCCCCCGGCCGAAAGGCAACCCTCTCTGTTCCGGGAAGTGAGTGCTCCGAAAGGCACGGTACACTTCCATTAAGGAACAAGGAGGAGGGTACGATGAAACGTCTGTTGATCGGCTTGGGTGTCGCCATCGCGATGACCTTCGCTGGCAACGCCTGGGCGCAGGTGCCCCCCGATGTTCCACCCGGGCACTGGGCTTATGATGCCATCGAGGAACTGATGCGTGATGGCATCATCAAGGGCTATCCGGATGGAACGTTCAAGGGCAAGGCACCGCTGACCCGCTACGAGTTCGCTATCGCTATCCGCGATGCGCTCGCAGCGATTCGGCAGCAGATCGATGAAGTGCGGGCACAGATCCCGAAGGTTCAGCCCACGCAGCCTTCCCAGCCAACAACCCCGACGCAGCCTCAGCCCGGTATCACCGCGGAGGAGCGCGCAAAGCTGCAGGGCATTCCGGCAGATACCGCTCAGAGGCTGCAGAAGCTGGAAGAGGCGATGGCACGCATTAACCGCCTCGCCACGGAGTTCCAGGATGAGATGGCTTCGCTGGGCGTGGATGTGGAGTCCGTCAAGCGCGACCTCGCCAACCTCCGCAAGCGCGTGGAGGCGATCGAGGAGGAGATGAAGCGCTTCCGCCTCAGCGGAGATGTGACCTTCGTGGTGCGTGGCACCAACAGCATCGACAACCGCACTGCCATCGACCTGAACGGCTATCCCACCGCAGCTGGTGGCTTGCTGGGCAACATCGACGTGTTGCATGAGCTGGGGCTGAACATCAGCAGCAAGCTCGGCGACACCGCTTCCGCCGATGTGAGCCTGGTGGTCGGCAACTGGCTGCCCTACCTCGGCTCGGCATCGCAGTTCGTTGCCCGCCCGGCAGCGACCAACACCGACATCGTGCTGTGGAAGGCCGCGGTCAACGCGCCGATCAGCGTGTTCGGCACCGAGGTCAACCTGACCATCGGTCGCTTCGAGAACCGCATCAACCCGTTGACCCTGTGGCGACCTGATGTGGATGTCTACACCACCATCGATCGCTACGACAACGGCTACTACAGCATGGACGGCGTGAAGGCGGCGGTGGGCATCGGCTCGGTGCAAATCGGGCTGTTTGCCGCTCGCAACACCAACGTGAACACCAACAACGGCACGAACTTCATGTCGCTCAACGGTGGCATCGGCGCTTCGGCGAATATCGCTGCGGCACATCCGGCTCATGCAGCCGTAGCCGGTATCGGCGCGTTCGACAACAGCGCGGGTGCAACCGTGGAAGTGAATCTCGGCGAGAAGGTAAGCCTGAGCGGTGAAGTCATTACCGCGAAGCGGGCTACCACCAACGTGGCTCCGTTCGGCAACGTGAACCGCCTGAACGTCTACGGTGGTCACCTGAAGGCGAACCTGATCGACCGATTGACCATCACCGCCGACTACGCCCAGAGCGACCTGCTGCTGCAGGAGAGCAACAAAAACAACAAGGACAACTGGGCGTTGCTGGTGGGTGTTGGCTACACCTTCAGCGAGACCCTGTCGCTGAGCGCAGGCTATCGCGAGGTGCGCCCGTACTTCGCCGCCCCCGGTTACTGGGGACGCATCGGATACTGGCACAACCCGACTGACATCAAGGGCGCGGATGTCGCGCTGGCATGGAAGCTGGGTGCGTTCGCCATCGATGCGAAGGGCGGCATCTACAAGGGTAGCAATCGCCCGGCGAGCTTCGTCGGCAAGGATGATGAGATTACTCACATCGCCGCCGGCGTGCTGTGGAACGCCAGCGAGAAGTTGAACCTGAACGTCTCTTACGAGGGCGTTCTGTGGAACCTCAAGACCTCCGCAGCCGGCGCGAAGCCGACGGAGAACTACGTCACGCTGGGCGTGGACTACAAGGTGAGCGACAACGCGCTGCTCAAGCTGCTCTACCAGGTCGTGGACTTCAACGCCAAGGGTGTCAACGCATGGCGCGTGAACCCCGGCGACGACAAAGCCCGCGCTGGTGTGGCAGTGGCGCAGTTCAGCGTGAAGTTCTAACCTGAAATTGCACCATCAACCCCCTCCGGCAAGCCGGAGGGGGTTTTTCGTTTAGAATGCCCTGCGCCGAGCCGAAAGACGCCTCCACGCCCGCGGGGAGGTCAGGTGTGGTTCGACTCACCAGGGGGTCGCCCTCCAGTTTGCGCATACGACAGGGCACGATGCTCCTACAGGGAAACGCTGTGCCAGACAGTTCACTCAAAGACGCAGGACTTTCCTGCCTGTTGCCGAATCACTACTTCACCGATTCTTCACCAGGACGGGAGGTGCACTCATGAATCGTCTGGTGCCGCCTGTGGTTTTGCTGGTCGCTATGTGGGCATGCGCGGTGGCTCTTGCTCAGCAGGACGTGCCGCCTGGGCACTGGGCATACGACGCCGTTCAATCGTTGATTCGGGAAGGCATCCTGAGGGGATACCCCGATGGCTCTTTTCGCGGTCAAAAACCCGTCACACGCTATGAATTCGCCGTTGCCCTGCGCGACGCTCTTCAGGAAGCGAGAAGCCGAGTCAACGGCTTGAGGGACGAATGGAGGCAGCGTGTGCTGACCCCGCCGCCAACAGTTTTCACTCCCCCACCACCGGTGTTTGACGCTCTGAGTGCTGAACGGGAGAAGCTGAAGCGGATTCCCGAGGACACGGCGGAACGCCTGCAAAAGCTGGAGGATCAGACGCGCATCCTGGAACAACTCCTACAGGAGTTCGGGCGCGATTTGCAAACACTCGGCGAGGACGTCCGCCTTCTGCGAGCGGAAATCTCCGATGCGCAGACTCAGGTTCGCTCGCTGGAACAGCAGCTGAGCCGGCGTGTGCGGGTCAGCGGCACCGTAGACCTCATTGGACGAGGAGCGCACGGGATAGACCACAGGGGTGCTGTAGACCAAAACGGCTATGCGTTCAGCGGCGGGCTGCTCAATAACGCAGAGGTTACCCATGAGCTGAACCTGCGGCTGTCTGCCGAAATTGCCCCTTCCGTCCGCGCGGACGCAGCGCTGGTGGCAGGCAACTACCTCACCTATCTCCGTTCGGCATCTCACTTTGCGAACGCGCCGCAACGCGCCCCGGGTGCCACCGACTTCCTGCTGTGGAAAGCGGAGATAAGTGTGCCGGTTACCCTGTTTGGCAGGCAGGGAAGCCTGTCGCTGGGCAGGATAGAGAACCGGATGACCCCCTTGACCCTATGGCGACCGGATGTCGATGTGTATACCCTGCTCCCGCGCTATGATAGCGGCTATTACAGCATGGACGGGCTGAAGTTTCAGATGGACACCGATTTGGTCAGCGTCATGCTGTATGCTGCCAAACACGACTCGGTGAATACCAACCTCCTGTCCGATTTCATGCACGTTTCCGCAGGCAACGATGCAATCAACCTTTTCCAGCCGGGCAACCCGCTGCGCCAGCGTCCAAACCGCATTCCCTACGGCATCGTCCATGCCCGGCACAGTGCAGGTGCATCGGCGACATTGCGGGTTGGGAAAGCCGTTGTCGTGGGGGCACAGTTTGTGGCGATAGATGCAGGGCGAGACATTCCGAGCGTCTTCGGTACGGTCAATGGGGTGAATGTATGGGGGTGGCAGGCGGAGTATACACCGTCCGACCTGTGGCAGTTCGCGGCTGTTTATTCGCAAAGCGACCTCGTGCATCACGGCGATACCCGTCTGAATCGCGATAACTGGGCTTTTTCTGCGAGGGTGCAATACAATCCGCACGAAACGACTTCCCTGTGGCTGGGCTACCGCGATTTTCGTCCCTACTTTGCTCCGCCCGGCTACTGGGGGCGAATCGGTTACTGGCATAACCCCACCGACCTGCGCGGCATCGATGTTGGTTACAGAGCCCGTATCGGCAGCGTGGCAGTGGACGCACGCACGGGGTTTTACTCCGGCACCGGTAAAGCCATACCTCCTGCAGGCTTCGGCACCGACGACCAGGTGGTACACCTCGTGCTCAACACGCAATGGCAGGCTCGACCTCGCTGGCGAATTGGGCTGAGCTATGAAGGTGC
>JAPWUZ010000346.1 GCA_028275265.1 Armatimonadota bacterium
GCTGCGGGAGAAGTTCAATCGCTGTCACACCGGGTGCATCTGCGGCCACTCCAGTTCAATGCCCTGTGCGCGCAGCAGGCTCTGGTACTCCCGCAGCAGGCTTTCATCCTCGCGCACCTGGTGGGGTTCCGCGCCGCGCGTGAGACAGAACGCCGCCAGCAGCCCCGCCGCCTCGCCGATGTTCCATTCCACCGGGTGCAGACGGAAACAGCCGTTAGTGATGTGCGTCGTGCCAATGTTCTTGCACGCGGGTAGCAGGTTACGCATCCGTACAGGCAGCAGTGCGCCCAGCGGTATCTGGAACGGCAACGCGCCGATGTCGATGGAATTAGTGCCGTTGGTGCTGGGGTGCAGGTCGATACGGTAACACCCCACGCCCACGCTGTCGGCAAAGGGCTGTGCCCTGTCCGCGCCGGGGTTCAGTTCGGAGGCGACGTGCTGTTCGGTCACGGTGAACACGGCGCGGATGCGGCGCGACTCGCGGATGTATGGGAACATCGCCAGCCCGTCGTCGGTACCGGTGATGTCAGGACGCAGGTACAGACCGGGGTAGCCGGTGCCGCCGTCGGGGCGCGGGGCTTCCGTCTGCAGCCAGTAGAGCAAGCTCAGGGAGAGCTGCCGCGCCTCCTCCAACCGCTGCTGCACCACCTCTTCGGGCTGGTCGATAATCGTGCCCACAAAATAGTCGTTCTGCGGCCAGTTGACGATGGTCACCTCGTGCGGAGCAAGTTCGGGCGGATAATGGTCGCGACAGACAATGCGTCGGTAGGTGAACAGCGAGCGATAGGGGTTGTTGGTTTCGTGCGGGAACAGGAACCAGCGCGTCTTCTCCAGCGTGATGGGATGGGCAGTGTACCAGCTGAGCAGTTTGTCGGGCCAGAAGGCGGGCTGATACTCGCGCCAGCGGTTGTACTGGATAGGTTTGTCAATAGTGTGGTCGCCGTCAGGGTCGTACGCCATCGCAAAGCACCACGTGATGCCCTGCACGTTGTCCGGCTGCGGGTCACCGTCGACGGCGTGTGGTTCGCCCGTTTCGCGCTGTGATTCCGCGCCCACCACGTATTCGGTGCCGGTCATCGGCAGCAGGTCTCCCAGTTCGGTAGCGTCCAGCACATAGCGCGTCTGCACCACCTCTTCTTCGCCCGTACGCAGGCTGCGGAAGGTGACGGCAAGCACACGGTCGCCCTGCACCTCGGCGCGAACCGGCTTGCGATGCAGACGGACGTCCAGCCATCCCGCCGTGCGCGGGTAATGGAGCATCGTCTCCAGCACGGCTAACCCCACACGCGGCTCGTGGCACAGGCGCGACACCCAGCCGTTGCCCGGATTTAAGCGTGGGTTGTGACGCGCCTGCAAGGTGAGCGGGTAGTGGTCTCGATAGAACTGGCGTACGGCGTTTCGATACTGCCGGTAACGAGCAGTGCAGCCGAAGCTTTCGATCCAAGGGTGTTCATCGGGAGGCACGGCTTGCGCGGTCAGCTGTCCCCCCACCCACTCGGTCTCCTCGGTCATAACCACCCTGATGCCCATGCTGGCAGCCGCCATCGCCGCGGCACAGCCGCCGGTACCTCCACCCACGATCAGCACATCGCAACGGGTTTCTCGCATTGTTCCCCTCCAGAAAGGCGCAGGCTGATTCTCCTATACTCTACGAATCAAAAAGCCTCCTGCGGGGCGTGCCCGCAGGAGGCAAAACAGCAGCCATTTACCGCCCCCATCGTTCGAACACGATAAGGTCGCCCTTCCAGACGATGCCACGCCACTCCAGCTGATAGGGCAGCGGAGAGTTTTCCGGCACGAAGGTCATCTCCACCGTGTCGAACAGCATAATGCTGGGACCCAGAGCGTCGGTCGGGTCGCGCCAGTCCACGATGGTAGCCTTCAGGGTGCCCTTGATACCCCTGCGCGTGAAACCGATGTAAGCAGTGGCTGGTCCGCTGAACGTAGCGGCAAAGGGTCTGTTCATCGCATACTCATTCGCGTCGTGCATGACCACCAGCACCGGCACAATCGGTATCCAGCTGTCGACTGCCGGGGTCACAGTGCGGAAGACCAGCTTGCCCGCCAGTGGGTCATCAGGAGGATTTACCCCCTCAGGGCACAGGATGTTTCGTACCGCCACCTCGATGGTGCCGGCGGTATTGGGGGCGCTGGTGATGAGAACCGTGCCGGAACCGTAGCACTTCTGGAAGTAGCAAACATTGTCCTGCGCCAACAGCGGGAGACTCCACAGCACCAGCGCAAGCGTCAAGGCAAGACGAGTCATACCGGCTCCCTCCTTCGGGCTTGGTGGAGTGATTTACCATCCTCGTAGACGACGGGATCGCCCAAAATGTTCCCCTGCCCACTATGAATCTCCGCAGCAAGTCTCTGAGTCCAACTCTATGGAAACCACTTGAGCCAGAGGAGGAACGAGAACATGGCTATTCTGACCGACAAAGATAAAGCGGCGGTGCGCGAGCGGTTGAGCGAAATGGTCAACCCCGTGAAGATGATTGTCTTCGCGCCTGCCAGCAACCTGATAGCGCCGGGGCGACGGGAATGCGCCTTCTGCACCGAGCTGCGCGAGCTGATGAGTGAGGTGGCAGACCTGCATGACAAACTG
>JAPWUZ010000319.1 GCA_028275265.1 Armatimonadota bacterium
CGACAAGATTATCGCCGCTGCAGCGAAGGAGGGGATCACCCCCGCCGAGGTCGCCGATAAATACGCGAAAAAGTACATCGAGGTGATGGAGCGACTGGGCGTCCTGCCTGTGCATTACTGCCGCGTCACCGAGAACATGGACGAAATCATCCGCATGATCGAGCGGCTCATCGAAAAGGGACACGCCTACGTGGTGGACGGCGATGTCTATTACGACGTGTCCAGCTTCCCCGAGTACGGCAAGCTTTCCGGGCGCAATCTGGACGAGGTGCGCGCCGGCTACCGTATCGAGGTGGATGAACGGAAGGACGACCCTGCCGACTTCGCGCTTTGGAAAGCCGCCAAGCCCGGTGAGCCTTACTGGGAAAGCCCTTGGGGCAAGGGACGTCCCGGCTGGCACATCGAGTGCTCTGCGATGAGCCTCAAGTATTTGGGACCGGGCTTCGACATCCATGCAGGCGGCAATGACCTGGTCTTTCCCCACCACGAAAACGAAATCGCCCAGAGTGAGGCGTACCTGGGCGGCGTGTTCGCCCGATACTGGATGCACTGGGGTTCGGTGAATCTGCGCCAGGAGAAGATGAGCAAGTCGGTGGGCAACTTCTTCACTGCCGAGGAGATACTGGCGGAGTTCGAGCCGGACGTGTTGCGCCTGTTCTTGCTCTCCACCGCCTACCGCAGCCCGATTGAGTTCAGCCGGGAGCGAATGCAGGAGGCGCAATCCGCCCTGCGGCGCATCCGAACCGCCCTGCGCAACGCAAAGCGCTTCCTACCCGCGGCCCCGGAAGACGCCCCTATCGCCGAAGCCTATTACCAGCGCTTCGCCGATGCCATGAACAGCGACTTCAATACGGCGGCGGCAATCTCCGTGCTCTTCGATGCCATCAGCGAAATCAACCGCCTGACTACCGCCATTCAGGTGCAAAGCGATGAGCAAGCCCGCAATGACCTGGCGTCACTGGTCGCGACGGCGAGGCTCTTTGGCAATCTGCTCGGCATCCAGCGGCTGGAAGAGGAGGAAGGCGGTTTGGATGACTCGTTCGCCCTGCAGTTGATTGAAAAAGCCATTGCGTGGAGGCAGATGGCGCGAGAGAAACGTGAGTGGACGATTGCCGACCGCATCCGCGACGACCTGCGCGAGCTAGGGATTATCCTGGAAGACAGCGTGACGGGCACCACGTGGAGACGAAGATCCTGAGTAAACAGCCAGCGCGGGTTCCCCTCGCCCGCCGCCCACACCTGCTTGTTTGGGTTGGGTTGATGGTGGCGGCGGCAGCGGCGGGGGTGGTTTCGTTTTTCGTCCGCCAGGCAGACATCCATGCGACCGGCAGCTGGCACGTCGCGGTTATGGATGTCAGTCCGATGTCTCCGGATAGCCGCCCGAAGCTGGAAGCCGCTGCCCGCCGCTGGCAGGAGAATATGCTGGTGATACAGGTGTTACGTCCCGACGGCAGTGTCCTGCGAACCCGCGTCCGTTATGGAGAGCTTGGGGCATCGTGGGACGTAGAGAAGACGTTGCAACGTGTGCAGGCGATGGCGCGCCGCTATCCGGTGTGGTGGCGCATCGTGCTCGCTTCCACCGGGCATCGGGTGCCTCAGAATATCGCTCCCGTGATTGGTTTCGATGAAAATATCTTGCAGCGCTGGCTGAATCGGTGGCGCTCTCAGGTAGAAGTAGCGCCGCAGGATGCCCGACTCCGCTATCTGTCGCCCAGCCGGTGGGAGATTGTTCCTGAGAAAACGGGCTACCGCCTACCGGCAAACACCGAAATCCTGTTGCAGGATGCGGTGCACCGTGGACAAAATGTGTGTACGCTCGAGATGGAAAACGTGTCGCCGCGCATCACGGGAGAGCACCTGCGCGAGATAGACGCCGAATGGACGGCTGTCAGCACGCACTACTCGGAGCGGGAGCGCAACCGTACCCACAATATCCGCAAAGCCGCTTCCAGCATCAACGGCGTCATCTTGCTGCCGGGCGACACCTTCTCCTACAACGAGGTGGTTGGTCCCCGTACTATCCGCGAAGGATTCCGAAAAGCACCGGTGATAGTGAAGGGCGAGCTGGTGCCCGGCGATGGCGGCGGGGTGTGTCAGGTCTCCACCACGGTATACATGGCGGCGTTGCAGGCGGGACTGCAGATTGTGCAGCGCAGCCACCATGCCTTTCCCATCCACTACGCACCACCGGGGCTGGACGCGACGGTGGTTTACGGGGCGATTGACCTGCGTTTTCGCAACAACACCCCCTGCCCTATCGCTCTGGTTGCCGAGGCAAAGAACGGAAGGGTGGTCGTGCGGGTGCTGGGCGCGGAGCGTTACCGACGAGCGGTGAAACTGCAGAGAGTTGTTCATGCCGTCATTCCCGCGCCGGAGAAGACCTTTCCCACCGCAAGCCTTCCCGCAGGCGTGCGCAAAGTCAAAGACAAGGGACAGCGCGGCTGGCGAGTGAGCGTCTACCGCATCATCGAGGAGCCAGGCAAGCCGCCCGCCTTCGAGAAGGCTACCACCGATTATTATCGCCCGCAGCCGCGCATTGTGCTGGTGGGACAGGCAACGTCCACCAGACCACCCGCACAGGAAACCATGCCTGCTGAACCCCATGAGGTCAGGGAGCAATCTCCATGAAACACATCGTTTCGGTCAGCCTCGGCTCCAGCAAGCGCGATAAAGTGCTGGAAACCGAAATCCTCGGAACACCGGTGCGCATCGAGCGGCGCGGCACCGACGGCGACAAGCGAAGGTTCCAGCAGCTACTGCGGGAACTGGATGGCAGCGTAGACGCCATCGGTTTGGGCGGCTGCGACCTGTATCTGTGGGCGCAGGGACGGCGTTACACCTTTCGCGACGTACAGCGGCTGGTCTCGGTCGTGCGGCACACGCCGGTGGTGGACGGCAGCGGCTTGAAGAACACGCTGGAGCGATGGGCAGTGGAGCGCATCGAGCAGAGAGGGTTGCTGGACTGGAGCACGCAAAACGTGCTGCTGGTGAGCGCACTGGACCGCTTTGGCATGGCAGAGGC
>JAPWUZ010000320.1 GCA_028275265.1 Armatimonadota bacterium
CCCAATGAGGCGGAACTGAAGTTCGATACGCTTGCCGTTCACGGGGGGCAACAACCCGACCCCACCACACTGGCACGTGCGGTGCCCATCTACCAGACCACATCCTACCTGTTCACCGACGCCGACCACGCGGCGCGGCTGTTCGCTCTGGAAGAGTTCGGCAACATCTATACCCGGATCATGAACCCCACCGTTGACGTCTTCGAGAAGCGCATGGCATTGCTGGAGGGCGGTGTAGGCGCGCTGGCAACCTCTTCAGGGCAGGCGGCAGAGACCCTGGCGATACTCACCATTCTCAAGGCGGGCGATGAGATGATTTCCGCCAACAGCCTGTACGGTGGAACCTATAATCTGTTCCGGCACACCCTGCCGAAGATGGGCATTAAAGTCCACTTCGTCGACCCGATAGACCCCAACAACTTCCGCAAGGCACTCACGCCCACAACCAAACTCATCTACGCCGAGATGGTGGGCAACCCCAAGCTGGACACGCTGGACGTGGAGGCGGTGGCGAACATCGCACACGAAGCGGGCATCCCGCTGATGGTGGATAACACCATGCCAACCCCCGCACTGATTCAGCCCATCAAATGGGGGGCAGACATCGTGGTGCATTCCACCACCAAGTTCATCGGCGGGCATGGCACGTCCATCGGTGGGGTCATCGTCGATTCGGGCAAGTTCGACTGGGGCAACGGCAACTTCCCGGACTTCACCTCGCCCGACCCTTCCTATCACGGGCTCGTGCTGTGGGATTTGCCGGAGCCGCTGAAGTCGATGAGCTTTATCCTGAAGGCGCGCCTGCAGATGATGCGCGACATCGGCGCGTGCATGAGCCCGTTCAATGCCTTCCTATTCCTGCAGGGGCTGGAGACGTTGCACCTGCGCATGGAGCGTCACAGCGACAACGCCATGAAGGTTGCCCGTTTCCTGGAAGAGCATCCCTGTGTCAGCTGGGTGAGCTATCCGGGGCTGCCCTCGCACCACACCCACGAAACCGCGAAAAAGTACCATAAGGGCGGGCGCTACGGTGCGATTATCGGCTTCGGCATTAAGGGCGGATATGAAGCAGGCAAGCAGTTCATCAACGAGCTGAAGCTGTTCTCCTTGCTGGCGAACATTGGTGACGCCAAGTCGCTGGTCATCCACCCGGCATCCACCACGCACCAGCAGCTCACTCCCGAAGAGCAGCTCGAAACCGGTGTCACGCCCGATTTCATCCGCCTGTCCATCGGTATCGAGGACGTAGAAGACATCATCGCCGATTTGGACCAGGCTTTGCACAAGGCGGCACGGGTATGAACCTTTGCCGTGTGGTCGCGTCTAATAGAATCGGAGAATCTTCTACGGGAGTTGCGCCGTTGAAAAACTGTTCGTCGGAGCCGATGGAGATGCTTCGCTTGCGCTCAGCGTGACAAAATGTCGCCGTGCACGGATGTCATTCTGAGCCAAGCGAAGAATCTCGAAGACCTTTCGCTGATGCTCAGGGCGACAGGAAGGCTGCGCAACTCCGCCTGAGTATCAAAGGAGGGACACAGGATGCGAACCGCATGGCAAAATCGTTTGGTATGGGCACTGGGTGTTGTGGTGTTGATTGCCTCCGTGCTGATGTTGTGGCAGAAGACGCAGGCGCAGCTGGAGATGCCCCCTGCGCCGGGCGACGTGGTAGCAATGCAACCGCCGGGGCAACCGGTACCGCCTCCACCCGGTCCAGGACAGCCGTTCCCGGGCCAACCGTTCCCCGGTATCGGTGAGCGACTTGCGCTGGGGCAGGTTGCGATCGCAGCGAACAGCGACTACGTGTACGTGGTGCGGGGCAATATGCTGTATCAGTTCTCTGCAAAGACGCTGGAGCTGGTCAAATCCACGGAGCTGCCTCGTCCGCAGATACGCCCGCGCGCCGCTGGAGCAGAAACGCAACCCCAGCCGCAGCAGCGCCAGCGCCGTCGGCTGCAGGACCAGGGGCAACCGCCCGCACAACCTTAGCAGTTACCGTAGTCTCATAAACTGAGCTCCCCCCTCTCCCGAAGCTTCGGGAGAGGGTTTGGGAGTGAGGGCAATTACGCACGCAGTGGCAGCATCCGGTAGAAGCTTCCTTCCCCCCACTTCGGCTCCAGAGCGAACGCTTCCGCAATGGTGGCAGCGATGTCGGCGAAAGTGCTGCGTGTGCCGAGGTCTACCCCCTGCTCCATGTCTGGACTATAACACAACAGCGGCACATACTCGCGCGAATGGTCGGTGCTGGGAGTAGTGGGGTCGTTGCCGTGATCGGCGGTGAGGATGAGCAGGTCACCCGCACGCAGTCGTTGCAGCACATCTCCCAACCCCGTGTCGAACTCCTCCAGTGCCCTCGCAAAGCCCACCGGGTCATTGCGATGTCCGTAGAGCATGTCGAAGTCCTCGAAGTTGGCGAAGATGAAGTCGGCGGGTTGCTCCATCGCCTGCAGGGTTGCTCGAAAGTGGTCGGGATTGTTGCCGGTGCGTACAGAGTGGGCGAATCCGCGTTCGGCGAACACCTGTCCAATCACGCCGATGCCATACACCTTGTGCCCTGCCTCTGCCAGCTGGTCTATCAGGTTGTAGGGTGGGGGCAGCGGGAAGTCGCGTCGATTCTCTGTGCGCCTGAACGAAGAAGCATCCTTACCGACGAACGGTCGGGCAATGACTCTCTGAACGTGATGGGGAGGTTTCAGTATCTCCCGGGCGATGAGGCACATCTCATACAGCCGTTGGAGCGGGATGACCTCTTCGTGTGCGGCTATCTGGAATACGCTGTCCGCCGAGGTGTACACAATCGGATAGCCCGTGCGCAGATGCTCTTCGCCCAGCTGTTTGATGATTTCGGTTCCGGAAGCGGGATAGTTGCCCAGTATTTTCGTGCCGATTGCCTGCTCGAACGCGGAGATGACCTCGGGCGGAAAGCCATGCAGGTAGGTGGGAAAGGGCTCTTCGGTAATCACTCCCATCATCTCCCAATGACCGGTCACCGTATCCTTGCCCGCCGAACGCTCTT
>JAPWUZ010000041.1 GCA_028275265.1 Armatimonadota bacterium
AGCATCTCTTGCATGATATAATTCGGGCGGTGAAGGAAGGAGGTGTACAGGTTACATGGCAGGGCATTCGAAATGGCATAACATCCGCCTGCGCAAGGGCAAGCAGGATGCGGAGCGGGGCAAACTGTTCACCCGGCTGGCGCGAGAGATAATCGTGGCGGCGCGGGAGGGCGGCGGAAACCCCGATGCCAACCCGCGCCTGCGCATGGCGATTCAGAAGGCGCGTGATGCCCACATGCCGCAGGAGAACATCAAACGTGCCATCCAGCGGGGCACGGGCGAGATTGCCGGTGCTGCCTACGAAGAGGTGGTTTACGAAGGCTATGCGCCGGGCGGCGTGGCGGTGATGGTAGAGTGTCTCACCGATAACCGCAACCGTACGGTCTCCGACGTGCGTGCCGCGTTCTCCAAATGCGGTGGCAGTCTCGGCGAGTCGGGCTGTGTGAGCTGGATGTTCAAACCGCGAGGACTCATCCGCATTCCCAGGGAGGCAGGCGACGAGGATACGGTGCTAGCAGCTGCGCTGGACGCGGGTGCGGACGATATGAGCACCGAGGAAGAGTTCTATGAGGTGTATACTGAGCCCGAAGACCTGCATCGCGTGCGCGAGGCGATAGAAAAAGCCGGACTGCCCGTCGAAAACGCGGAGATTACCATGTTGCCCACCACGACGGTGCACGTGGAGGGGAAAGAGGCACAGCAGGTGCTGCGTCTGATGGAGATGCTGGACGAACTGGATGACGTACAGCAGGTGTACGCCAACTTCGACATCGCCGAAGAGGAAATAGAAAGCGCAGTACGCTAGGAGATTTCCCTATGCCTACCCGGCGCGCGATGTGGTGTCTGCTCCTGTGGAGCGTGGTGTGGATGGCTCCCGCGCGGGCGCAGCCGCTGGTGCTGGACGTGGTGCCGGGCTTCGACGGGGTGTGCCCCGGAGAGGGATGCTACCCCGTCACCGTGTGGATCCAAGGCAAGCGTGCCAGCTCGACACCCACCGTCTACGAAGTGGAGGTAACCGCCACCTCCTGGAAGGGTTCCTCCACCGCCCGAAGAGCGGTTACCCTCGCGGGAGATGCGGTGTCACAGGCGGTGGGTGTTTTATTGTGTACCCCGGAGGAGCCTTACGAGATAACCGCCCGCCTTTTCCTGCACGGACGACTGCTGGCAATCAGTAAGCCAGTGCCCGCCACGATGGCACAGTGGTATCCCCTGCTGGTGGGTTTGGGCACGGACAACTCCGCGCTGACATACCTGCCGCAGCGGTCACTGGGCGTGGTGAGCATTGATGGGAAGCTGATGCCAGCCAACAAGGCGCCCCTCCCTGAGCCTCCCATCTCCTTCCCGCAACCTGGTGCGGACAACCGCCGCCTTTTTATCGGCAGAACGCGCAACAGCTTGCCCCCTGACAGTGCACTGGCATATCGGGGCGTAGCGGCGGTATCGCTGGATGACCGCGCCTGGGATACCCTGACCGAACGACAGCAGCAGGCACTGATAGACTACGTGTTATCGGGTGGGCTGCTGGTGGTGCACGGTGTGGACATCAACCGCCTGCAGTCGCTGAAGCCGTCGGGATTGCTTCCAGTCGAGCCTCTGGGACTTTCCCGTGTGCCTGCGCGGGCTTTAGTGCGCTGGATACCCTCGTTACGTGCATCTGAAGATGGATTGCCTGTTGTTCGATCGCGCCCGCTCGGTGGGGCAAAGGTGCTGTTGCAATGGCGTGATATACCGCTGGCAGTGGTTGCGCCCAAAGCGCTCGGGCAGGTGGTTTTTCTGGCGTTTGACCCGAATCAACCTCCCCTGAACGGCGGTGACCAGTCGCACGCCTTGTGGAGACAACTGCTGAGCCTGCACGTTCGCCGTTTTATTCCCCCGCTAGCGCTTTTCCCGGAAAGTGAACCTGTGCAAGAACCGTTTCAGGGGTCAAAAGGGTTCTATTCGCAGCTCATCCTGGCGATGGTCAACGCTGTTGCCGCAAAGCCTGTGCCGTTGAACTGGTTGATTGCCTATCTGGGCGTATACATCCTGGTACTGATACCACTCAACTACATGGTGCTGCGCAGGCTGGACAGACTGCACCTGTCGTGGTTCACCCTACCGATGCTGGCGGTGCTGACATCTCTGGGAGGATACCTGATGGCAGCCCGGGTGCAGGTGGGCACGCACCAGATGCGTCAGTGGACAGTATGGTATACCACCTCCGGTTCGCCACAGGCAATCGTGGAGAGCGACTGGGTGCTATACAGCGCACGCACACAACGTTACCGTTTACGGGCGGCTATCGATGGCGTCCTTCTGGAAAACTCTCCAAGCGACCTGCAATCTCAGCGCGTGGCGGAGATTCCTCAGGAGACGCCGGCGGAACTACGTGACGTGCCGATACCGCTGTGGTCGGCGCGAAGCTTCCACCTGAGCGGTACGATGAACCTGATGGGCAGCGTGGCTATTTCGGCTGCCCGACGGGGTAAGGGCGCATTCCTCATCAGAGTGAACAACAGCACCCCCTACCCGCTGCGGAATATCCGCGTGGTGTTTCCTTCTGGCTTTTACACGTCAAAAGCGTCCTGTCCTGCGGGCGGGCAAAGTAGCATCAGCGTCGACGAGGCTTCTGGAACGTTCACTCGGTTTAGTGTTTTGCCACCATCTTTCCCCAGCTATCCGCAGCCACAGCCTGACGAAGCATTTGGCGGGCAGAGATGGCGTACGCAGGCGATGCAAACCTGGTTGACTCTCGCGGGTCTTCGCCTGAGTCGATGGGGCGACTTCATGGAACTGCGCACCGAGGCTATGATGAGACCATCACGCCGTGACCTCTCTCGGGGGCTGCTGGTGGCTGAGTTACAGGACGCTCCGCCTGTGGTGGAGGTTTCGCCGCTGCCGTCTTCCTTTAGTCAACAGGTGACGGTGCTGGCGGTGTACTTCGAGGTAAAGGAGGGCAATCCGTGATAGACTGGCGGGAAAATCCACTACTTCGGCGGGAGCTGCTCTATCGCCTGCGTCCCTCGTCGCCGAACCGGGCAGTGTTTGTGGTGGTGGGCCTGGTGGTTATCCTGGCAGTGGTTCTACTCTACTGGGCAGCATTACAGAGCGTGCGTCGCACCCAGAATATTTACGTCTTCCGTGACCTGCTCACCCTCACACTGGTGATTGAGACCTTGCTCGTGGTGGGTGGTGCTCCTGCTGCCACCGCCAACGCCGTCTCGCGCGAGCGCGAACAGCGCACCTGGGACCTGCTAACCATCACCCTGCTCCGACCGCACGAAGTAGTGCTCGGCAAGCTGCTCGGCAGGACGATACCTCTGTTTCTGCTCCTTCTGCTGGGTGCGCCGATGGTGGTGCTGTGTATTGCCTTCGACCCACGTTTGTTGGTGTCAGCGTTGCTGGGAACACTGTGCGTGGTGGTGACCCTGGTGTTTTACAGCACGGCAGCACTGGCGGCGTCCTGTTTCAGCCGAAAGACGGTAACCGCCACTGCACTGGCGTATCTGTTTGCGGGCGCATGGGTATTCGGCACGCTCGTCCTGTGGGGACTGACCAGCCTCATCTTCCCCAGTGTTGGGAGCCGTGAAGCGACCTTCTGGCTGGCGGTGAACCCCTTCGCGGTGATTGAACCCACCGTGACCAACTACGCCTCCGGCGGATACTCCTACTCCGCCAGCGACCCTCTCTACGTCCTCAGTCCCTGGGTGTTGCTTGTGGTATACAGTGGATTGACCGCGTTGCTGTTATGGGTGCTCATCAGCGACTATCGCCACTGGGCTTACCGGTGACGTAACTTCAGCGTGGGTGTCTTTGCAAAGGGTCGAGGGAACGGACGCACCCTCGCAAAGGCACCGATGAGCCTCTGGCGGAGCCTTGTACCCCTTGAAGCGCAATACACTACTTTGTCAGGGTCTCGATGAGACGGAACACGATTGCTCCTGTGGTGATAGAGCGTATCGCCGCGTCAATCTCTGCTTGTCGGTCGCGCAGCCGCTCTGCCACTACTTTTGTCGGCACGAAGATAATGTCGCCTAACCCCACGGTGCGCACCTTTTGCGCGGGAAGCACCTCTCCCGTCGCCCGGATAACCAGTATCCTGTCACGTGCCGCGTCGGAGGTGAATCCGCCCGCACGCTCGATGTAGTAGGAGACATTCTTGTTTGGTGTATAAAGCACCGCAGAGGGCACAACCACCGCTCCTGTAACCGCTACGGTAGTGGGTTTTTCGGGGATGTAGATAATGTCTCCGTCGACCACCTCCACATCTGCCTCGCTGCCGGGCTTTTGCAGAGCGGCGACCAAGTCGATACGCACGTTACCCGCAGGGAGCAGGTCTTCCTCTTTCAGAGGGCGTGCCTGCGACACCAGATCGCGCGTCAGCAGCGTTGCGGCTTCGGTGACCTTCTCCGGTGCGGGCGAAGAGGGAGCCGTCTGCCCGAGCAGCGCGGACGCACTGGTTGGGATTGGCGGTTGCGCCAGCCCTGCTGCGAAGCGCACACGCTCCACGTCTGACCGCGCCAGCGCACGCCGATACTCTTCCTCGTTCACGACCTTCAGCACCTGCAGGATGCGTCCGGTGAGCGTCCTTTGCAGTTCGCTGATTACCTGGTCGGGGCGGCGCATCAGGCGGGCGGCCGGGGGATATGCGGTTTCGAGAAGACCGCCTGCCCGCTTGATGATGTCGCTGAGGCGCTCGGTAGGCGCACGCAAGGTATACGGTCCGGGCTCTTTCACCGCACCACGCAGGTAAACCGTCAACGGCTTCAGACGGAAGTCACCCCGCGCCCGTACCGTCACCACATCACCGTCCTCCAGCAACGGGTTGCTGGAGTCCATACCGGATAAAGCCTGTGCCAGATTGACCTCCAACGGCGGCGTGCCGATGGGTTTCCTCGCCTTGGCAATCTCCACCCGCTCCGCCGCTTCAGGCAGCGGACCTCCCGCCAGGCGGATCAGGTCAGCCAGGCGCATGTTCTCCGCGCGGGGATACGTGCCGGGCGATTGCACCGCGCCGTCGATGGTGACCACGTTTTCAGGCGTGAACTGTGCCTGTTCGCGCGTGTAGACCATCAGCATGTCACGGTCTTGTAGCAGCACATTGTGTTCGGGGTCATTCAGCATCGCCTTGCGCAAGTCGATAGCAAGCAGCGGTCCGTAACTGCCGTCGGGATTGCGCCGTTGCAGGAAGGCGCGCTCAACGTACGCGTTGGGCAGCACCCCACCCGCCTGGAGCAGCAGGTCCTGCACGTGCATGTTGTCGGCGCGATAGTATACGCCTTGCTTCTGTACCGCCCCTCGAACCTGCACGCGACGGTCTCCCATCCATTCCACGTCTTTGATGGCGTACACCACGAGCCTGTCGCGTCGCTGCAGAGGGACGTCCGCCTGCGGGTCTCGCTGTAACGCCTGCGCCAGACGCACGGGTATCAGCGTTCGGGTGTTGTCCGGGTTGGTACGGAAGAGGTCAGCGCGGTCCACGTAGGCATCTTCCAGCAGGCCTCGCGCCCGCTCCACGAGGTCTGCTACTGTCATGCCCGGGGTCAGCGCGTAGTTGCCCGGCTGGTCTACGGCTCCCTCGATGGTGACAATGTTGGCGAAAACAGGGCGGATGCTGTAGACCTCTACCTTATCGCCATCGTAAAGCGGCGGGTTGTTTGCCTCATCGGATGCCAGCAGGTTAGCGTCAATGAGCTGGCGTGCCTCACCCGGGCGAACGGAGGTTACAGCCACCCGCTGTGCCACACCGGAAGGCTTCACGCCACCTGCAAACGCAATCGCATCGCGCAACCGCTCCGTTGGCAGCAGCTCGTATATCGCAGGGCGATGCACCTCGCCGGAGATGCTCACCTGCACCTCCACCGGAGGGATAAAGAGGACATCTCCCGGCTGCAGAGGAACATCCTGACTGCCGTCGCCGTACAGCAGGAAGCGGTAGAAGTCAAAGGTATGCACGGAACCATCGGTGCGTTTCAGCTGGATGCGCCTCAGCGAGCCGTTGTCGCTGGGTCCGCCGCAGGCATAGAGCGCATTGAACAGAGTAGCTACGGCGGGAACCTGATAGCTACCGGGCGCATACGCTTCGCCCGCAATGATGATGGTCATCGTGCGCAGCTCGCGCAGTGTCAGCGTCACCTGGACGTTGCGAATGACGCGCGACAGAACCTTACGTACCGTTTCTTCCAGCTGCGGCAGGGTCTGTCCACGCGCGATGATTCTGCCACCCATCGGCAGATTGAGTGCCCCTTGCGGGTCGATGCGCAGGGTGACCTCGCGCGGTTCCAGCGTCTCGCTCCAGTAGCGCAGGGTGAGCAAGTCACCGGGACCCAGCTGATAGCGTTCCGGCGCTGGCATCAGCACGTTCATCCATAACATCGCGTCGGGACCGACGAAGTTCTTCAGCGCGTCCGCCGGCGGTAGCACAAACGGAGTGTTGGGCGACTGCGGTGTTCCAAACGGCGGGTAGTACACCGGCGGAAACGGCAGCTGTGGTACGCTTTCCGGTGTGGCCGGCACCTCAACGCGGCTCGGTACAGGTGGGGTGGCCGGAACGGTTTCCTGCGTTGGCGTCTCTTTGGTCACAGGAGTGGTCTTCTGTACTGCGCCGGTGGTCGTCGGAGTCCCCTGTTTGGGGGTTGCTTCTGGTGGCGCGGCAGGAACCGCTTCTGTTTCTCCCTGAGCTATGACCGGTGTTGTAAGCGGAACATTGCTGCGTTGTAGTGTCCCCTGCAGCAACATCTGAAAGTAGAGCCGGCGCAAGGTGATTGCCTCTCGCGCCTGTTTGAAATAGCTGTAGCCGAACTTTTCCAGCTGCATTGTCGGTTGTGGTCGTGTCTCTGTAGACATGGCGCGAGCGTTATCGCCTGTTGCATCTGCACTGACGTCTTTATCGCGTTTTTGCTCCGCCGTAGACAGCTGAGCGGGCGAAGGTGGCGCTTGTGTCTGTTGCCCGGTTTGTGCCAGGGATAGTGTGCTCAGCAGCAACCAGAAGCAAAGGGCGAACCCGATTTTGCGCACGCTGTGTCCCTCCTGTACCGAGATGCAGTCTGCTCTCTCAGTATATCACGCTGGTGCGCGTTCCGTCAAAACCTTACAGAGCACTACAGATTACGGGGTTGCCTGCCGATAATCTGCGTGGAAGGTACCACCTCGCAGGATTGCGGGGGAACATCATTCTCATGGAGGAGAACGATGCGACGGTCGCCATTGTACAACGGAGGGTACATGTCTATTGGCGCGGTCAGCGCGCTTACCGGAGTGGAAGTGCACACTCTGCGCTACTGGGAGAAGGAGTTCAGCGAGTTCCTCAAACCCAAGCGCACCGGCGGCAAGCAGCGCCGCTATTCGGCGGACGACGTGACGCTGATCTTGGAGATTAAACGGCTGCTGAAGCAGGAGATGTACAGCATCGCCGGGGCGCGGCGAGTGCTGGCGCAGAGTTACCGCGACAGCACCTCGGCACGAGCTGCTGCTTAGCCAGTGAGCCGGCGTGGGGAATGTTTCAGGAAGAGATACCAGGAGCACAACCAATGCCCACCACTTCATGGGATTGTTTTATCCCGTATTCGGCACGCGATATTCAGGAGTTCACTGCTAGTGGTGCCGAGGGCGCCGTAATCCAGCGAATACGCCTCGAGCGTGACCGGCAGGCGTTATACACGGCAGACCTGTTCCTTTATCATCGGCACCTGAAGCGCCGAATGGTCTGGCAGTTTATCACCGTCAATATCCATAACGGGAATCTCCACCTGGATTTCCCCACGCCGTTGCAGTGCCTCGACGAGGGATGGCAACAGCTGGTCACCCGAGCCTTTATCAGCGCGTTGCAGGCAGTGCAAGCGAACCCGGATACGGCGAATGGGCTTATCCTGAATGCCGACTTTCCCGTACCGGATGAGGTGCCCCCGCTGAGCGGCAGCGGCGAAAACCGCGTCGCGCCGGGCTTCGCCTGGAACGAACTGTACGTCCACAGTGTAAAACGGTACCTGTTCGCTAGCGAGCGCGTGCAGGGATGGCACGTGCTGGACCTTGGATGTGGGGTAGGTTATGGCGCGAAAATACTGGCGAGGAGTGCGGCACAGGTGGTCGCCGCGGACGTGGACGAACATCCTTTACGGTACGGAGAAGAGACCTATCCCGACGCAAAGATACAGCGCGTGCATGTCGCTCCCGTCACAGAGACACAGGGTTTACCCTTTGCAGACAGTTCTTTCGACGCAGTGGTGAGCTTCGAGGTCATCGAGCATGTGCCGGTGGAGCAGATGCAGGCTTTTTTTGCCGAGATGGCGCGGGTGCTCAAACCCGGCGGCGCGGTGATTCTCTCCACCCCCAATAAGAACATATATATTCAGTACCCCGACCCCTACCACGTGTCGCTGATGACGCTGGAGGAGTTTTCCCGCCTGCTGAACAGTCAGTTTGAAAACGTGCAGGTGTATGGTCAGTTGCGCTCCAGGGGACTGCCCCACACGACCATGGAGTTCGACATCGTGGACGAAGCACGTGACGACCATGAGATTTTTGTCGCGGTCTGTCGCGGCTACCGTGGGCGACAGGCTACTATTTCGCTGCCTGAGCCGACCGTGTGGGAACAGCCGCGCGAGCAGGGAACAGCGCCGGGACAAAGGTTACCGGTCACCGTCATTGTGCATACACGCAACGAGGAACACAACATTGAGCAGTGTCTGGAGTGCGTGAAGGACTGGGCGGGCGAGATTATTGTGATGGATATGGAAAGCACCGACCGCACGGTGGAAATCGCCCGCCGATACACCAACAAGATATACACCCATCCCCTGATTCGGGACTTCGACGCCGCCCGCAACGTCAGCGCGCAGTACGCCCGCTACGACTGGATTTTCTACGTAGATGCCGACGAGCGGGTGCCCCCTGCTCTGGTAGAGGCGCTGAGGCAGATGTTGCCTGAACTGGACAACGAAGTAGCAGCGGTCAAACTCACCTATAAGAACTACTTCTTGGGCAAGTGGATACGCTACGCTGGTCAATGGTATCCGGGTTACAAGGCGCCGATGCTTTTGCGCAGGGGCAGGTTCGAGTGGCTTGGTGGGGCACACGAAGGGGTAAAGGTCTTCGGCAAAATCGCTCTCTTCCCACCCGACAACCCTGAGTGTGCCATTGAACACCACTCGACGCCCACTCTGGAGCGCTACATGCACAAGCTGAACCACTATTCGCAGAGCGCAGCGAAGCAGATGCTGGAGAAACACGCTCCCTGTTCATGGCAGACGCTCGCCGCGGCAATGGGCTACGCCTTCCGCTTCTATTACGACGAGACCCGGGGCTATCAGGACGGTGCCCACGGCTTTCTGCTTTCCGCTTGCGCTGCAATGAGCGCTCTCGCCGACCAGATTCGCTATGCCGAGTTACTCTTGAACGAGGGATGGGAAGGCAGCGACCTGTTGCCCGCCAGTGCAGAAGAGTTTTTCCGGTTCGCAGCGGATGTAGCTGCGGGCAGGGTGCACGTTGTGCAAAAGAACCTCTCGCATATACTGGCACTATCCAGCGACGAGCAGAAACCTGACTCCCTTCCCAGCTGGTGGCAACGGCTGTGGCTGCGGCTGCAGCGTGCATCGGGCGGACGGGTGGTGGCGGCTGGTTCTGTCAGACCTGTGCTGTCTGCTCCGGAATGGCAGATGGTCACGGATGACGAACAGGCAGACGCTCTCATTGCTTTTGGTGAAGGATGGAGCGGAGCAGTGGCTCGGCTGCGGGAAGGCGGTAGCTTCTTCATCGCTACACCCCACTTCCCTGCAGACCCCGAAGCCTGGCGCGCTGAGTTGGAACAGGCTTTTCAGGCAACAGTACATCTCCTCGATCCCGAAGCCACCTGCTCGTGGCTGTTTGCCTTTGGGTGGAAAGGGCAGCGAGTAGAACCTGCGCGGCGCAGGGTTTTGATGCTCACGCATCAGAATGCGCTCCACATGCTGGGCGGGGGCGAAACGCAGCTGTTCGAGACGCTGCTTGCGCTGCGAGGAGAGGGGGTCGTGGCGGATGTCTCTGCGTCGCTGCGGCTATCCGAAGAGCCGTACGACTTGATGCATGTCTTCAGCCTCTATCATGCCGATAAAGTAGACCCGCTGAACCGCGCAGAGAAACCTATCGTGGTCTCGACCATCTTCCGCGACAACGCTGCTTTCTATCCGGTAATGGTCGGCGCGGCGGTGTTCCGACAGGAGGACGCTGCGCAGGTTGAACGGGCATTGCGGGCGTGGAAGCAGGGCAATCTGCACGTGCAGGGGCTAGATGCGGCGTCGCTGGATGAGCCGGCAGAGGTGCGGCGCGTGAAGCAGCAGGTTGTCGAACGCGCGCAGCTGCTTTTGCCGAATTGTCGGTGGGAGCTGTCCGCCCTGCGCCGATACTTTGGACTGAGCGATAAACCCGCGCACGTGGTTCCCAACGCTGTCCGCCCGGAGAGGTTCCTTCACGCAACCCCCGATGCTTTCGTGCAGCGTTTTGGGTTGCGCGACTTCGTGCTGTGCGCGGCTCGCATCGAGCCCTTCAAGAACCAGTTGATGCTGATATGGGCGTTGCGGGATACGGATATTCCCATTGTGCTGGCGGGCAAGGTGTCCGACTCCGAATACGGCGCGCTCTGTGAACGCTGGGCGGGCAAGAACGTGCATTTTGTGGGGGAGCTCGCTCCAGACCTTCTGGCGAGCGCGTATGCTGCCGCGCGAGTGCACGCGATGCCCTCGTGGGCGGAAACCCCCGGCTTAACCAGCATGGAAGCCGCACTGGCGGGTTGCGCTATCGTGGTGGGCAATCAGGGTGCGGAGCGTGAGTATTTCGGCGACTTCGCTTATTACTGTAACCCCGCGGATATCGACTCGGTGCGGGAAGCGGTGCTGGCGGCGTGGGAAGACAGAGATGCCGCTCGGCGCGAGGCGTTCCGCGAGTACATCCTGAAGTGCTATACGTGGTCGGAAACGGCACGGGTGACCGCGGAGGCATACGAGCAGGTGCTGAGGTTCAGCCAAGCGATTTTAGCCATGCCGGACTGGAACGAGCCGCAGACCTGGCAACCCGTTGTCGAGCAATATCTCAGGGAGCATCAACCGGGTGACGGCGCGCTGTTGCAACTGTACGCAGGGGCATACAATGCTTTCCGGGCGGAGGTGGCTTACGAGCTGCTGGCGCAGTTCATCGTTTCGACGGGCTTTGACCCCGAACACTGCGCGGATATCGAGGTCATCGACGAGCTGCCCGAGAATCTGCTGGGGCGGATATGGTGGACGGGCAGTCGCTATGATGGCATCTTGCAGGCGCGTTATCAAGGTCGGACGGCGGCGTAGCAAACAGGAGGTGGAGTAGATGAAGAACGCAGCAGGCACTCAGACACTGCATATTGTGTGGGAAGGAGCCTTTTTGGCGCGGCACAGCCTTGCACTGGTGAACCGCGAGCTGGTGATGGCGTTGCATCGGGCGTTTCCGGAGTGGGAGTTTTATCTGGTACCGCATCCTACTGATGACATGGTGCTGCATGGCGACGCCCGCTGGCAGTACATTGAGGAGCGGATGCGTCGTCTGCCTCCCCGCGTGGATGTGTGGGTTCGACATCACTGGCCACCCAACTGGCAACGCCCGGAGGCAGATCGCTTCATCGTCATACAGCCATGGGAGTTTGGTTCTATCCCCAGCGAATGGGTGGATGTTATCAACCGCAACGTCGATGAGCTGTGGGTTCCTTCCACTTTCGTGCGCGATTGCTACGTGCGCGATGGGGTGCATCCCGATAAGGTGTTCGTGGTACCCAATGGCGTCTCCGAAAGCTTTTTCGAACCCGTTCCGCCGCTGGAACTGCCCACGCAGAAACGATTTCGGTTCCTGTTTGTGGGAGGCTCGATCCCGCGCAAGGGTATCGATATCTTGCTCGATGGCTACACACGCACCTTCACCCGCGCCGATGATGTGGCTCTCGTGATTAAAGATTTCGGCACGAATACTTTCTATCGTGGGCAGAACTTCGTGGAGCAGATTCGCTGGTTCCAGCGGCAGCCTGACGCGCCTGAAATCGTTTATATCGCCGACGAGCTGGACGAGCAGCAGATGAATGCGCTGTATCGTGCCTGCCACGCGCTGGTGCATCCCTATCGTGGTGAGGGGTTCGGGTTGCCGATTGCCGAGGCAATGGCGTGTGGCTTGCCCGTGATTGTCACCGACTCTGGTGCGGCGAAGGATTTCTGCAACGCCGAACGTGCCTTCCTCATTCCCGCGGAGGTGGAGTACTTCCCCGACAACCTCGTCGGTGACATGGAAACCGTGAACCGCCCCTTCTGGGCAAAGCCGAACCGCAATGCGATGGAAGCACTGATGGAGCAGGTGTATCGGCAGTACGATGAAGCCAAGGCAGTCGGCGAGCGGGCTGCCCGTTGGGTGCGTGAGAATCTAAGCTGGGAACGTGCGGCGCAGGTCGCGGCGGAAAGGCTGTGTGCGCACCGCGAAGAGGCTGCCGGCGCAGAAAGCACAGAGACCATTATCCTGCGCGCCGCCGAACATGTTTCGCAGGACAACCCAGATGAGGCGATTGTGCTGCTGGAGAAACTGATTCGCGAGGACCCCAGTCAGCTGAAAGCCTACTGCGGGCTGGGGGTTGCCTATTTCCAAGCGGGTAGCATCGCGCGGGCGGAGGGAGCGCTGCGGCAAGGACTGCAGCACGGCGAGGACTTCGAACTGCATTACCATCTGGCGTACATCCTGTTGCAAACGGGACGTTCGCAGGAGGCGTTGAAACACGCCACGCGCGCTGTCGAGCTGAACCCCGATTGTGAAGAGGCACGGCAGCTGCTGCGCGACCTGGTGCAAAAGCTGCGCCGACGCATTCTCAAACGGGGCAGGCAGGCGCACCAGCAGGCTTTACAGCGTGCGGAGCGGTTGCTGCAGCAACAGCCGGAAACGGATGCGACTGCCCGCGCCATGCTGCCGCAGGCGGGGAGCCTGCTTCCCCCAAAGAAACACTCTTCCGATGCGCCGCGCCTGTCGCTGTGCATGATTGCCAAAAACGAAGAGCAGTTTCTAGAGGACTGCCTGAAGAGCGTGCAGGGAGTGGTGGACGAAATTGTGCTGGTGGATACCGGCTCGACCGACCGCACCGTGGAGATTGCGCGGCGATATGGGGCGAAAGTGGTGCACCATCCCTGGCGCGATGACTTCTCCGACGCCCGCAACGTGTCCCTACAGCACGCCACCGGCGACTGGGTGCTGTGGCTGGATGCGGACGAGCGGCTGGAAAAAGGATGCGGCGAGGGCGTGCGTAACGCCATTCAGGACCCGGAATTCGCCGGTTATCTGGTGGAGATTGTCAACGATATCGGCGACGAGCAGAACACGAGCACCTTCATCCATCGTGCCTGCAGGCTGTTCCGCCGTTTGCCCGTCACCCAATTCGAGGGGCGAATCCACGAACAGGTCACTCCTTCGCTACAGCGCAACGGCTACGAAATCGCCTTCCTGAAAGGAGTGCGTATCCGGCATCTCGGTTATCGGCACGACATCGCCTCCGCAAGGGGCAAAGACGAGCGCACCATCCGCATGTTGCGCG
>JAPWUZ010000321.1 GCA_028275265.1 Armatimonadota bacterium
GTTGCCGAATGGTTGAGCAGGTATGGATTGGAAGTGCGCACCGGCGTGGCGAATACGGGGGTGGTGGGCACATTGCGTGGCGAAGCGGGTGAAGGGTTAGTGGTGGGTTTTCGTGCTGACATGGACGCCCTGCCCATCGAGGAGCAGAACGACCTGCCATACCGGTCTCGGCATCCCGGCAAGATGCACGCCTGTGGACACGACGGGCATACCACCATCCTGCTGGGTGCGGCGGCTGTGCTGTCTCGGCTGCGGGCACAGGTGCGTGGCACGGTGCGCTTCTACTTCCAGCCTGCGGAGGAGAGCGTTTCGGGTGCGAAGGCAATGTTGGCAGAGGGCGTTTTGCAGGAGATGCCTCCACGGTGGGTGGTGGCGTTGCACGGGCGACCGGGCTTGCCGCTGGGCAGCGTGGGCATTCGCGCCGGCGCGATGATGGCGTCGGCAGATACGTTTGACATCCGTTTGAAGGGCAGGGGCGGACACGCCGCATTGCCCCACCTGACCGACGACCCCGTTGTGGCAGGGGCGCAGCTGGTACAGGCAATGCAGACGCTGGTCAGCCGGGAAAGCGCGCCTGCTGACCCTGTGGTGCTGAGCATTACGCAGTTCCATGCAGGCAATACCTACAACGTACTGCCGGAGGAGGCTCATCTGGCGGGAACCGTGCGCTGCCTGCGTGAGGCGACGCGCGGCAGAGTACGCCAGCGTATGCAGCAGGTGGCGGAGGCAATTGCACAGACGTGGCATCTGGAAGGACGGTTCGACTGGCACGAGGGCGTGCCTGCCCTGTGGAACAACGAAGAGGTTACCTCGCGGATAGCGCAGGTAGCGGAGCGGGCATTCGGTAAGGAGAGGGTGATATGGCTGGAGCATCCGCTGATGGGCGCAGAGGATTTCGCCTATTTTGCGCAGGCTGTTCCTTCGGCGATGTTCTTTCTGGGGCTGGGGGAAGTGGCGGACTGGCATACCGCCTGTTTCGATTTTCCGGACGAAGCGATTGCGCCCGGTGTGGAGATGTTTGTTCGACTCGCGCTGACGGAGTTCGGTACATAAAAACAGGGCGACAAAGCCGCCCTGTCTGCGCAGATGAACCGCCTCGGCATCCCTCCTCTCCGAAGCCTCTGGTGTCCTTCGCCAGCCAAGTTAGAGGTATGCACCCTCACGGATCATGAGTACCACCAGTGCGATTGCCGCGATGGCCACACATATCGCGATAACGGAAGACATCCTGTTCACACCTCGCTTCCTTGCCTGGGTATGGTAACGGGAGGGCTTCCCGCGTATTCGCTGTCTCACTTCCAATGAGGTCTTTCCACCTGAAGTCGCGAGGTGTTCCTGCGCATCCTGCGAGGTATGCCAAAAACCGCGAAGGATACTGACGGTAAATTGCACAACCGCAAGAGTATCAGAGAGGCGGTTTAGCCCGAACGCTTCACTCTCTTTAACTGCTCTGCCAGTAGGGAGTTTCTGTAGAACTCGTCCAGCGGGTAACATCCTGAAGGCAATCCGTTGCGCGGGGCAGTGGTGCAATCGCTGAAGGTGCGGCAAAGGCGTTTGGTCTGCAGTGGTCTGCCTTCCAGTACGTCGCGCGGCAGTTCGGGATATGCCAGCATCATCCGTCCCAGCCCCACCAGGTCCGTCCAGCCTTCCCGTACCGCCGCCTGCGCCACATACGGAATATACTCCTGCAGATAGGTATACGCCGTGCCCACGATGACCGTGTCCGGGAACTGATGTTTCAACGTGCGCACAGCCCACATTTGCCGTGCCACTCCTGCCAGCGGGTCTTCAGGGGGCTGATAGCCGTCAGAGGGCGGGTACAGGGCAGGGCGCTGGATGTGCGGGTTATAATAAGGACTGCCGGCGGTGAGGTTCACCAGCAGGATGCCCAGCTCGCGCAGCAGGGCGAGAAAGGCGGCAGGCTCCGTCAGGTCGGGTTCCACCGGGTTCTGCGGGTTCACGCCGAAGCCCCAGCGGTAGGGCAGTAGATGCTCGTACGGCTCTGGCATGCCGATGCCCGGCTTACCCGGTCGGGACGTTGCCGGGTCGGGACGGAAAGGCACCATGTCAAATGCCGACAGCCGAACGCCGATGCGCAAGCCGGGGGCTTCCGCGCGGATACCCTGCACCACCTCGCACAGGAAGCGGGTACGGTTCTCGAAGCTGCCGCCGTAGTCGCCTTCGCGCGTGTGCGCGCTCAGGAACTCGTGTCCCAGATAGCCGTGGCAATGCTTGACGTCCACGAAGTCAAAGCCAATTTGCCAAGCCAGTTTTGCCGCGCGGATGAACGAGTCGATAATCTGCCGAATCTCGCCGTCGGTGAGGACGGGATAGTCATCGGGCAGGTTCAGCCGCCTGTCCAGAATGGGATGGCGATATAGGATACGCGGTTCGGGTTTGCCTTTGGGTCGGCTATAGCGACCGGAATGGGTGAGCTGCAAGCCGATGACCAGTCCATCGGTGGAGCCGCAGGCTTTGCGGTGCTCTTCGACAAGCGCGTCGCGCAGCCGGGCAATGTCGTCGCGCGTCTGTTCGTTCAAGACGAGCTGGTTGGGGTTCGCCCTGCCATCGTGCTGCACAGCGACCGCCTCGCCGCCCCAGATGAGCTTGGCTCCGCTGCTTCCGAACCGCCGCCATCGGCGAAAGGTCAGGTCGGATGGTCTGCCGTCGGGCGTGCCGTCCCAACCCTCCATCGGTTGCACAGTGAAGCGGTTGCCGATGGTTAGCCCATCTGCTGTTATCGGCTGGGCGAGGGGCGAGGCGTCGCCCGACAGCACCTCTTGGTCACAGGGGATATGCAGATTCAGTCGCTGTATCGCAGCAAGGAAACCGTTGATGCTCTTTAATGATGCCAGCTTCACGTACTCGCTCATGGTGGAAGGTTTCGACGTGCAGGGCGCGAGTCCTGTGCGCACGTTACCTCTCTAAAAACATCACCAGGCACTTGCACGCGCCGCCGCTTTTGATAAACTCGCTCATCGGTATCGGTATCACCGA
>JAPWUZ010000060.1 GCA_028275265.1 Armatimonadota bacterium
AATGGTCGCAAGCTGGCTATCCGTTCGGCGATGGTGGGCGTCACGAGCGTGCCGTTGGTGTATATCTTCAGCGCGAACCGCTTCTTGCGGGCGTAACGGGCGATATCGAAGAAGTCTTTACGCAGAAGGGGTTCGCCACCCGTCAGCGTGAGGTACAGCGTGCCCGCCGCTGCAAGGTCGTCCATCACGCGATACCATTCTTCCGTCGTCAATTCCCCATCGGCGCGTCGGGGATGGTGTTGATAACAGTGCTTGCACCGCGTGTTGCACCGGTGCGTGAGCTCAAACATCACGTTGAAGGGGATATTCCGTTCCACCGTGATGTCCGACAGACGCGCTAACAGCGAAAACTCTTCGCACTCCATGCCGAAGCCCCCCTTGCTGCCAAATGTTTAGCAAAGCAATATTCTGACCTGCAGGGCATTTCTCCTGCATGAAGGCAAGTATGGCGGTCTGCCGTTCCTATCCATTCTCTAGCGATTCTATGCATTTTGAGGGCAAAAGGGCTTCCGAAAGATGTACCGTTCGGGTATAATCGATACACGCCCGACGGCAAGCAATCCGCGTCGGGTCGCAGGGGGCGAAGAAGATGAAGCGTGACCGTTATGACGAAGAGAAATACGAAGAGTTCCAGCCGCCGGAGACCTCCCTGCGTGCGCTAACGCTACTTGACGAAATCCTCCGCGCTCGTCCACCACAGGATGCCCGGCTCCTGAACTACCTGCTGTTGCTGCGTCATCAGCTGGAGGTGGACGAGAAGCAATTTCAGGAAGCCCAGAAGGCGCTGCAGGAATACGAGCAGGTGTATGAAAAGCTCACCTCTCCGGCAAACCGTATCGGGGTGTATCTCGGTTCGCCTGCTGACGGCGTTGCCATGATCGCCGTCGGCGACACCGAATACTATGCGAACATCGATCCCAAAATGGACGCCGGCACGCTGAAGGTGGGCACGCGCGTGCGCATCAATGAGGCGTTTGCGGTGGTGGGAGACCTGGGCTACCACCCGCAGGGCCCCATCGTCAAGGTGCAGGAGGTTCTGGAAGACGGTCGCCTGCGCGTGGCATCCGACCCGCAGGGCATGTCGGGGCGGCTGGTGCTGCGCGGACACGACTTAGCCGACGTCACCATCAAGCCGGGTGATGAGGTGCGCATGGAGCCCAACCTGAAGGTGGCGTTGGAGCACTTCGCGCAGCGCGAGGCGCGCGACTACTACTTCGAAGAGGTTCCGGAGATACCCTGGAGCGCGATTGGCGGTCAGGAAGATGCCATCCGGGTCATCCGCGATACCATCGAACTGCCACTGCTCCATCCCGAGTTGTTCCGCAAGTTCGAGAAACAGCCCATTAAGGGCATCCTGCTGTATGGACCTCCCGGCTGCGGCAAGACGCTGATAGGTAAAGCCACCGCTTACAATCTCACGCAGGAATACCGCAAGCAGCTCAACCGCGATGTGCGCGAGTACTTCATGTACATCAGCGGTCCCAAGATACTGAACATGTGGCTGGGCGAAAGCGAGCGCATGGTGCGCGAAATCTTCGCTGCTGCGCGAGAAAAGGCACGCGAAGGGCACCTGGTGTTCATCTTTATTGATGAAGCGGAGTCTATCCTGCGCGTGCGTAACTCCGGCAGGTTCACCCACATCTCCAACACGGTCGTGCCACAGTTCTGTGCGGAGATGGATGGGCTGGTCTCACTGGAGAACGTGGTGGTGATGCTGACGTCCAACCGCCCGGATTACATCGACCCGGCGGTGTTGCGCCCCGGACGTATAGACCGCAAGGTGAAGGTGGCTCGCCCCGACAAGCGAGCGTCGCGGGATATTCTGGCGATTTACCTGCACCCGAACATCCCGCTGGACCCGGCGACGGTGCGCGAGTACGGTTCAGAGGAGGCGGCACGCGAGGCGCTGCTGGACGGCGCCATCGAATACCTGTGGCGCAAGCATCCCGAAACCGAGTTCGTGCAGGTGTACCTGCGCAACGGCTCGGTGGAGACGCTGTACTGGCGCGACCTGGTCAGCGGCGCGCTGCTGAAGTCGGTGGTGGACCGCGCGAAGGACTACGCCATCAAGCGAGCCATCGAGTGCGGCGAGGATAGCGGCATCTCCCTGCCCGACCTGCAGCAAGCCATCCGCACCGAGTATAAAGAGAGCGAAATCTTCCCCAAGTCCGACTCGCAGGAAGACTGGCTGAAGCTGCTGGACTACGAGCCGGACAACGTGGCGGACGTGCGCCCGATTCGCCCGCAAGACCGCGAGCGGCAATCGGCGGCGCGGCGGAACATCATTTAGGCGGTGCATCCATGCAGAGGCTGGTCGGGCTGGAGACCGAATACGGGCTGTACGTGGAGGGCAAAAACCCCTCGGAGCTGGTATTCGAGGCGGCGGAGGTGGTGCGCAGCTACAATGCCTCCACCTTCGCCTCCCCGTGGGACTACCGGCGCGAAGACCCGCGAAAGGACGCGCGAGGCTTCCACGTGGAGTATCTGCAGGCGGACCCCGTGGACGCCCAGTACGACACGGAAGGCACAGCCTCTGCCTGTATGTCCGCGGAGACGCGCAGCGACCGCGTGTTGCCCAACGGCGCGCGCCTCTACAACGACCACGGACACCCCGAGTACTCCACCCCCGAGTGCGTCAGCCTGCGGGAGCTGGTGGCGCATGACCGCGCTGGAGAGCGCATCGTTTGGTCGTGCGCGCAGGAGTATATGCGTCGCACTGGTCTGAAAGTGCACATCTATAAGAACAACACCGACTTTCACGGCGCGAGCTACGGTTGCCACGAAGGCTACCTGATGCGCCGCAGTGTGCCCTTCGAGCAAATTATCCGCGGCATGATGCCTTTCTTTGTCACGCGCATCCTGTACGCAGGCGCGGGTAAGGTGGGAGTGGAGACGCCCGGCGTCTTCGGTGACGTGCCGTATCAGCTGTCGCAACGGGCGGACTTCTTCTCGGTGGAAGCCAGCGTGGACACCCTTTACCAGCGTCCGATTATCAACACGCGCGACGAGCCCCATGCCACCCCCTCGCGCTACCGCAGACTGCATGTCATCTGCGGCGATGCCAATATGAGCGAATACGCCACCGCCCTCAAGGTGGGCACGACACGCCTGGTGGCGGAGATGATTGAGACAGGCTGGCAGCCGGGCATCGCCATCCGCAACCCGGTGGAGACCATCCGCCGCCTCTCGCGCGACCCACAATGGAAGTGGAACGTGGAGCTGGAAGACGGACGCACCATGCCAGCAATAGAAGTGCAGAAGCTCTACCTCCGGGAGGCGCAGAGCCGCTTTGCCCATGCCGATACCGAGACGCAATGGCTGTTGATGGCGTGGGAAAGCACACTGGACGCGCTGGAGCGCGATCCGCAGCAGCTGGCAGATAGCATAGACTGGGTGGCAAAGAGACTGCTGCTGGAGCAGTTTATCGAGAGCGAGGGCGTGGACTGGAAAGAGCCTATTGTGCAAAGCCTGGATTTGGCGTATCATAGTATAGACCCGCAGGACGGTTTGTTCGCGGGGCTGGAACAAATGGGAGCGGTGAGGCGCGTAGTAACAGATAAAGATATCGAGCGCGCGATGTGCCATCCGCCCAGCAGCACCCGGGCGTGGGTGCGCGGTACGCTGGTGGAGCGTTATCCGCAAGCCATCAGCGCGATTACGTGGAGCCGCGTGCAGTTGACCTTCGGCGAGCAGGCGGTGACGCTGGACATGCACGACTGGGTGACGCAGCGGGTACCGCAAAAGGTGCAGAGACTGGCGAAGGCACACAACCTCACCGAGTTTGTCAACACATTCCGACAACTACATGCCTCGCGCAAGAGCGAGGAAGAAGGAGGGAACCAGCCATGCAGTGGCGAGCAGACGACCGATTGACCCGAACCATCCCGTCTGACCCCATCACGCGCAAGGGGGGCGAGGAAGGCGGTCCCACCGCGCCAAAGGTGAGCCGCCCCGATGTGAACGACCTGCTGAAGCGCATGAAGCGTGTGGACCCCGATCAGGCACGACGCTATCGCCAGCGCAGTGGGGAATAAGCAGTGGGAGAACAGCTATCGGCAAACCACAGCGGTGACTTTATGGCGTTGCTGCGGGCGCATGGCTTGTGGCGGGAGCCGGAAGTGACTCCCGCCGAACGGGTCGTGCCGGCGGTACAGGAGGTGCATGGCACTACCGTCATCGCCCTGAAGTACCGCGACGGCGTGCTGAACGTGGGCGACCGCCGCGCTACTTCCGCCAACGCCATCATGTACGACCGCGCGGAGAAGATTCTGCCGCTGGATGACTACACTCTCATCGCCATCGCGGGTTCCTACGCGCGGGCAATGGAGATTGTGCGCTATCTGCAGCACTCGTTCAAGTACTACGCCCGCACGCAGCTGCAGGAGATGAGCCTGGAGGGCAAGCTGGCGGAGGTGTCGCGCGCGCTGGCAGGCAACCTGAGCATGGCGTTGCAGGGCATTGGCTTGTTTATACCGGTCGTCTCCGCCTACGACCTGGAGCGTGGCGAGGGACGCATCTTCTTCTACGACGGCATGGGCGCACGCTTTGAGAGTGTGGAGTTCGGCGCAGCTGGCTCCGGCTCGGAACGCATTCGCGGCGTGTTCGACTACATCCTGAAAACAAAGGGACCCTTCCATGAGATGACACTGAAAGATGCACTGCGCGAGTCGCTACTGCTGCTGGACATCGCGGCAGACCTCGACTCCGCCACGGCAGGCATCGAGAAGGTGCTACCGGTGGCGCGAGCAGTGACCAGCGAGGGCATCATGGACATCCCGGAGGAGATGCTGTCAGACATCCGGGCGAGCCTGAGACGGTAATCACCATGTAGCCGCAGGCTTCAGCCAGCGTGAAACGAAGGGCGGATAAGAAGGAGCAATGGTCTACACACCCTACGACTTCAACGAAAGCGTGCGGCATCGCACGGAATATATCGAGGAGCGGTTGCGCGACGGCAGCCCTGTAGCAGGCATCAGCTACGATGGTGGCGTGCTGTTGCTCACCCTGCGCCGCACACAGCGCAAGATTTTCGAGGTCTACGACCGCCTGATGTTCGCGGGCTTGGGCAACCAGAGCGACCTCGAGATTATCCGGGTGGGCGCGATCGACTTCGCACATCAGGAGGGCTACGCCCGCAGCCCCGACGATGTGACCATCCAGCGTGTGGTGGGCTTCGCCATCAGCCCGGGCATCAAGCGGGCGTTTGGAGATGTGCTGAACGCGCCGTTCGTGGTACGCGCGCTCTTTGCCGAGATGGGCAGAAAGCCCGAAGAAGACCTGTTTTACACGCTGAACTACGACGGCGAGTTCGTCTCGCTCAACTGGGCGGCGGCGGTGGCGGGCACGCCCGAGGCGGAGGAGCAAATGATGCGCCAGCTGGTGCCCGAAGACGCGGAGGGCGCACCCGATTTGCAGACGGCGTTACGTCGCGCTCTGCGGGCATGGGCAGTCGGCAGGCTGTGGGCGACCGACATGCACCTGCAGGAAGAGGGGGCAGAGAGCCTGACGGAGGAGCGCATCGAGACGTTCCTGCGTGAGCAGCTGCAAGACCTGCAGGTCGAGGCGGCGATTCTCGACCGATTCACCAAGCGCGAGCGCAAGTTCCGCCTGCTGAAAGAGGACGAAATCCGCCCCATACTGCCGGAGTAGCGCTGTTACAGGACGGGTTCAAAGCAACACGCGGAGGTGCAGGCAAATGGAAAACAGGATTTTCGGTATCGAAACAGAGTTTGGATGCTTCGTCCGTGACGAAAGCGTGGGCAGACCCGAGCGGGTGGTGGAAAAGGTCAAAGACTGCGTGTTCTACCGCCTGCGCCGCGGGCTGATCGACCTGCACAGCCGCGACTTTGCCTTTGAGCCTGCGCGCGGAGGCGGATTCCTGATCAACGGCGGACGCCTCTACATCGACGCGGTGGGCGACCACGAGGAGTACGCCACCCCTGAGTGCTCGCGTCTCTCCGACATCGTGGCGCACGAAAAGGCGGGACAGCGTATCCTGCTGCAAGCGTTACAGGCACTCGGCTGGCAGGACAAGGTCTCCTTCTACAACAACGCCGTCGACCACTTCGGCGGGCACACCTTTGGCTGTCACGAAAACTACCTGGTCAGCATCGAAGACCGTTACTTCCTCGACTCGCTGTACAACCTGTTGCCCTTCCTGGTCACCCGACAGATTTTCGCGGGCGCGGGGCGCGTGGGTGGACACCGCCTGAACTACAACGACTTCTCGAACAACATCATGGACCTGAGCGAGCACGAGATGGACTACGTGTGGGTGAGCCGCTTCTACGCGGTGGAGATCGACCCCACGGTGGAGTTCCAGCTCTCGCAGCGCGCGGACCATATCGTGAAGACCATCTCCTCACGGGTGCGCTTCAACCGCGCCATCATCAACCCCAAGTGGGACAGCTACTACTCTTACAACAGCATGCACCGCCTGCACATCCTGTTCGGTGAGGGCAACATGAGCGAATACGCTACCGCCCTCAAAATCGGCACCACCAGCCTGGTGCTCGACCTGCTGGAGCGCAACCTGATCAAGCCCGACGTGCGCCTCGCCGACCCGCTGGAAGCGCTGCGCAGTGTCAGCCGGGATCCCACCTGGCGGTGGATTGTGCGCCGACACGACGGCTCTACCATCCGCGCGATAGACCTGCAGCGCATCTACCTGGAAACGGCAAAGCTACACCTCACCGGGCGCGACGAGGACACCGACTGGGTTCTACGCGAGTGGGAATATGTGCTGGACGCGCTGGAGCTCGACCCCATGAGCCTGGACGACCGCCTCGACTGGGTGGCAAAGCGCAAGCTGCTGGAAGCTTTTCGGCAACAGGAAGGTTTGAGCTGGCAAGACGACATGATGTTCAGCCTGGACATGGAGTACCACAACACCGACCCCTCGCGCGGGCTGTATTACGGTCTGGCCGAGGCGGGGCTGATGCAGCGCATCGTCACCGATGAGGACATCGAAAACGCCACCACCACTGCCCCCGATAACACCCGTGCCTACGGGCGCAGCCGCGCCATCCAGCACCTGCTGGCCTCCCGCAACCGGGCATATATCGTGGACTGGGATATGGTATACGTGGACAAGGGGCGGCAACTGGAACTGCGTAACCCCTTCCGCACCTACGAGAAAGAGTCGGAGCGGTTTATCCGGAGCCTGTAAGGAAGCGCCGCGTGCCCAATCTGCCTACAGCGATTGACTCTTCGCATGAGAAATCGCATTCAATTGCCCCTCTCCCACAGCGTGGGAGAGGGGCAACGGGTGAGGGCTAATCATCCCCAATCGTGCCAAAGTTCTTCACGAGGATGCCAAAATCGAACAGCGTGACCTCTTCATCCCCGTCCAGGTCGGCGTCGGGGTTCCAGTTGCTGTCGCCGGGCACGGAACCAAACGCTGCCACCAGCGCGCCGAAGTCAAACAGCGTCACTTCGTTATCGCCGTCGATGTCGCCGTTGAGCAGCTCGATACTCAGGTCGGTGACACTGCCGCCGCCGGTGTCCACCGCGAGGGTGCGCCGCAGCCAATGGCTCACCTTCACCGAGATATCAAACGCGCCGCGGCGGGGAGCGGTGAAGCGGAAAGTACCACCCTCGCCAAGCGCGACATTTACCGTCTGGAAGGGCGTGGTTCCGCCCGGCTCGCGCAGATCGAAGGTGATGCTGGATGGCAATACGCCACCGTAATCGCCGAAGGCGACGGTTCCGCCCACCTTAGGCATGGCAAAGGGATTGCGTGCCAGTACCACACGCCCATCTGAACCGCCGTAGGCAAACGTCTCCCCATCGGGGGAGAAGGCAACCGAGTACACGTCGGAGCTGGTCTCCTGGTTGTACATGGCGAGCTGCGCGCCGTCGGACACCCGCCACAGGCGCACGGTACCGTCTCGTCCACCCGATACCAGCGTCTGCCCATCCGGACAGAAGCTGACGCCATACACCCAGTTGGTATGCCCGGTTATCGTACGCAACAACGCGCCGTCGGATACGCGCCACAGGCGCACAGTGTTGTCGAAGCTGGAGGAGACCAGCAAGCTTCCGTCCGGCGAGAAGTCGACCGCCGTGATACCACTGGTGTGCCCTGTCAGGGTGCGCACCAGCACGCCATCCGACATCCGCCAGATGCGGATGCCACCGTTCTGCCCTCCTGACGCGATCAGGCTACCGTCTGGCGAGAAGGCGATGCACCGAATCCACTCAGGGCTACTGATGGTCCGCACCGGCGTGTTGTTGGGTATCTGCCAGAACTTGATGAGACCGTCGGTGCCGCCGGTAGCAACCAGACTGCCGTCGGGCACATAACGCACGGCGTACATATACGCGCTGTGCCCGAGGAAGCTGGCGAGCAGATTGCCGTCGTTCACGTTCCAGAACTGCACCGTGCGCTCGAACAGCACATCGGTGAGCGTACTGCCATCAGGCGCAATCGCCAGCCCACGAACCGCTGTGCCGCCTGAGAAGTTCCTGAGCAGTGCGCCGTCAGAAACACGATACACTTTGGCGGTGGTGTCTTCGCTGCCCGATGCCAACAGGCTGCCATCTGCGGTAAAGCTGAGCGCGTTCACCCAGCTGGTGTGCTGTTTGACCATCCACACGATGTCGGGAGTCCCCTGCGCGTACACCGGTGTGATTTGGATGACGAACGCGAGAAGCAAAGCGAACCGAGCCATGTTGCGCCAAAGCATGTTGCACACACTCCTTTCTATCCGAGATATGGCTCCTCGAGCCGCCCCCATTATAGGTGTTTCAACAGAGATTTGTCAAGCAACTTAGAAGATGATAACGAAAAGTAGCGATGCTCGCGCAAACGAACAGCCATAGCAACACCAAGTTGTCAAGATTGTAAAGGGTGAGCGCAGATAGGAACCTCCTGCCCTTTGGCGAAGCATCGAATCAGTCTTCAACACAACATCTGACGGGAGGTAGAAAGAATGGGTGCCATGAAGGTTTTGTGGGTCTCCCTTTTTGTGTGGGCTCTGTTTGTGGGTACGAGCCGCGCGGATTCGATCGAGGAGGGCTTCCGTAACCCGCCCAATTCGGCGAAACCGCATACCTGGTGGCACTGGGTGAACGATAATATCAGCAAAGAAGGCATCACCGCCGACCTGGAAGCGATGAAGCGTGTGGGCGTCGGCGGGGCACAGATATTCAATGTGGACGTAGGTGTGCCCTCTGGTGGCGTGACATTCATGAGCGACCGCTGGCGCGAGATGATTCGACATGCCGTGAAAGAGGCGGCCCGACTTGGACTGGAGCTGTGCATCCACAACTGCGCCGGATGGTCAAGCAGCGGCGGTCCATGGGTGAAGCCCGAGCACGCGATGCTGATAGTAGTCACACGGACGGTGCAGGTGCGGGGACCGCGACGCTTTTCGGAGCAGCTACCCCAACCGGAAAGCAGAGCGGGTTTCTACCGCGATATCGCCGTGCTTGCTTTCCCCACCCCCAGAGGCAACCTGCGCATCCAGAACCTGCGCGGCAAAGCGGCATACGAGCGACAGGACGGCATCCAGCCGGTTGCCGAATCGGATGCCCATGCCGAGAGCGTCGTTCCTGCGGAAAAGGTATGGAACCTCACTGCCCTGCTGGAGTCAGACGGACGGCTGACGTGGGATGTGCCGGAAGGCGACTGGACCATCCTGCGCATCGGCTACACCCCCACCGGCAAAGATAACCATCCCGCCACCCCGGAAGGACGGGGACTGGAGGTGGACAAGCTCAGCAAGGAGGCGCTGGACGCCTTCTGGAACGACGGCATGATGGCGACGGTGTTGCGCGACATCGGAACGCTGGTGGGCAAAGCGCTGAACAACGCACTGGTGGACAGCTATGAGGTCGGCAGCCAGAACTGGACACCGCGCTTCCGTGAGGAGTTCTATCGTCGGCGGGGCTATGACCTGCTGCCTTTCCTGCCGGTGTTCGCGGGATACGTGGTGGGTTCACCGGAAATCTCCGAGCGATTCCTGTGGGATGTACGCCAGACCGTGTCCGAGCTGTTTGTGGAAAACTACTACGGGCACTTTGCCGAGCTGTGCCGCAAGCACGGATTGCTTTTCTCCACCGAACCGTACGGCAACGGCACGTTCGACGACCTTGCCGCCGGTGGACGGGCGAATATCCCGATGGGCGAGTTCTGGATAGGCGGCGGCGCACAGGAAACCGCCAAACTGGCTGCCTCCGCCGCGCACATCTATGGCAGGACCATCGTCGGGGCAGAGTCGTTCACCGCCACCCCGGAGATGGGCAGGTGGCAGAACGACCCCTACTCCATGAAAGCACTGGGCGACCACATCTTCTGCCTGGGCGTCAACCGTTTCATCTTCCATCGCTACGCGCACCAGCCATGGTTGAACGTCAAGCCGGGCATGACGATGGGCCCCTGGGGCTTCCACTTTGAGCGCACCAACACCTGGTGGGAGCCGGGCAGAGCGTGGCTGAAATACCTTGCCCGCTGCCAGTATCTGCTGCAACAGGGGCGGTTCGTGGCGGACATCGCGATATATGTGGGCGAACATCAGCCGATTTCCGCGCCCTTCCGACCTGACCTGCGAGCCAGAGGTTACGACTATGATTGCCTGAACAAAGAGGTCTTGCTGAAGGCAACGGTGCGCAACGGAAGGATCGTCCTGCCCAGCGGGATGACCTATCGTGTGCTGGTGCTGCCCGACAGCCGCTTCATGACGCCGCGCGTGCTGCGTAAGGTGGCAGAACTGCTGCGAGCAGGAGCGGTAATCATCGGTCCCAAGCCCGAAAAGTCGCCTAGCCTGAGCGGATACCCGCAGTGCGACGATGAGGTTCGCCGTCTGGCAGATGAAGTATGGGGTAACTGCGACGGCGTGAAGGTGAAGGAGCACGCTTACGGAAAAGGCAGGGTCATCTGGGGCAAGTCGGTCGAGCAGGTGCTTGCCGGGATGCGTGTCCTCCCCGACTTTGAAGCGTCCCCCGGTACGCGAATCGATTTCATCCACCGTGCTGTGGGCGATACCGACTTCTATTTCGTCGCCAACCAGCGGTATCGCACAGAGGAGCTGGAATGCACGTTCCGGGTGGCTGGCAAAGCACCCGAGCTGTGGTATCCCGACACGGGCAAAATCGAGCCTGCGCCTGTTTATCGGGTGGTTGGTGGTCGTACGGTGGTTCCTCTGCGACTGGACCCGGCAGGGTCGGTGTTCGTGGTGTTCCGCAAACGGCTGTCGCCGACGCCGTATTTTGCAGCGGTACAGGCTCCCGGCGCGAACAAGACAGCTCGCCCCTCGCAGCTGGTCATCTACAGAGCGGTATACGAGGCAGTTGACGGAGCGGGGTCTGCCGATGTGACTGCCCGCTTGCAGGCGATGGTACGCAACGGCACGCTCTCCGTGAACGTGAATAACATCACGATGGGCGGAGACCCCACCA
>JAPWUZ010000042.1 GCA_028275265.1 Armatimonadota bacterium
GGGAACACGGCAAACCACTACGGAGGCGGGGTATTCTGCGAGGGCTCCTTCCCCACGTTGACCAACTGCACCTTCAGCCAGAACACGGCAGACAACGGAGGCGGGGTATGCTGCGTCTACTCCTCCTCCCCCACGTTGACCAATTGCACCATCAGCGGGAACACGGCAAACTGCCACGGAGGCGGGGTATCCTGCTACTACTCCTCCCCCACGTTGACCAACTGCACCATCAGCGGGAACACGGCAAACTACTTCGGAGGCGGGGTATCCTGCTACGACAACTCCTCCCCCACGTTGACCAACTGCACCATCGCCCACAATGCAGCAGACGTAGACGGCGGCGCCATCGCCTCCGACGGCGGTGGAAGCGTGGTCAACACCCTCATCGCGTTCAACACCAGCGGCATCTACTATTCTGCGGGCGCACCAGACACCTTCCACCACAACTGCGTGTGGGGCAACGATGCTTACAATTACAGTGGCATCCCCGATCCCACGGGCACCGACGGCAACATCTCTACAGACCCCCTGATGATTGCTTGCCACCTGCTGCCGGGCTCCCCCTGCATCGACGCCGGAGACAACGGAGCAGTGGGTAGTGACTGGACGGACTTCGATGGGGAACCGCGCATCGGCGGTAGTCAGGTGGACATCGGCGCAGATGAGTTTTACGCGCCCATTGTGCAGGGGTGGATAACCTTCTCCGACTACGTGGGCACCCCGCCGCCGTTCGTTCCGTTCGAGGTGCGGGCGGGTTACACCGAAGTGCAGCAGATACTGGTAGACCCGGACGGCGGTTTTGTGGTGCCGGGCGTGCCGGTTGGGGCGTTTGCGCTGTCGGTGAAGCCGTTGAGTTACCTGCGCCGGACGGTGGATGTGGACACGCGCAGTGGCAGTGTGCTGGGGCTGCAGCTGGAGCTGGTGAACGGCGACATCGACGGGGACAACGAGGTGACGCTGTTTGACTTCGGCAGGCTGGTGGCGGCGTTTGGCTCTGCACCCGGTGACGCGAACTGGGATGAGAACGCCGATTTGGACGGCGACGAGGAGATAACGCTGTTCGATTTCGGCATTCTGGTACGCAACTTTGGGGAGGTTGGGGACGATTAATCCTCTCGCCGTTGCCGCTGGCGGGCGGAAAGCCGGGCGAATGTTGCCCCCCTCCTGACCTCCCCCGTGGACGGGGGAGGAACACAAACAGCCTTCCCGCCCGCGGGGAGGTGGGGTGGGAATACGGCTCACCCGGAGCTTCGCCCTCCAGCGCCACAAGCAACAACAAGCAACAACCGAGTAAGCAAAAGACCTACCCGATTGCCGCAGGCCTTAACCTGCGTATAGCGAAGCGCACCTAAAGGGATGCGGCTACATTGGAGGTAGCCGAAGGTTGCAGCCATTGCAAGCCTCAGCGTGCCATGCTGAAACAATTTCTAAAACTTCATAAGCCTGCGGCTACATTCCATATATCTCCGAACACACCCAGCAGGAGCTTTTGTATACAACGCGAACTGGAAGTCATTAATAGAAAGTGGAGAATGGGGCATCATGATGCTTGTGTGTTTGCTTCTGGTAGCAGCGGTTCATGCCGCGCCGCAGGTGGAACTGATCGGTCAGCCATGCCGTGCGAAGAACGTACTGGCAGCGCGCTATGTGATTGCTCCTGATGGTAAGGAGTGGTTTGTGCTCACCAACATGAACGAAACCGCAGGCATGGAGCTGATTTTCATCGATTTTCGGAGCAACACAGGACGGGCAATCCGCGCTCCGGCAGGAGCAGGTTCCTGGGCGCTGTTGCAGGTTCCGGGCAACCGTCTTATTGTGGGTACGTTCTACGACGGTGTGTTCATGGTGTTCGACCTGCAGCGGATGGAGTTTGTGAAGGTCGCGGACTTTCCGGGAGAGAGCTACATCTGGAATCTTGCGCTGGGTGGCGACGGGCGCGTGTACGGCGGAACCTATCCGGGCGGTAAACTGGGCGCATTGGACCTCGCTACGTACACGGTGGAAGACTGCGGCGCACCCGCGTCTCCCAACATGTACCTCCGGTATGTGTCCGCCTTGCCCGATGGGCGCATCCTGTGCAACTTTGGCATGGAGAAGCCTGTCAATCTGCTGTACGACCCGCGCACGAAGAAGTTTGAGCAGGCTCCCCCCGTGCTGCAGGGCGTCAGTCGCGGCGTATCGTGGAACGGGTATTTCCTCGCCGGTTCGCAGGTGCTGGACGGCAAAATGTTACAGCCTGTGGAACCGCCGTTCCCCCTGCCGCCCGGCGAGGGCGGTTGGGCGGTGGATGTGAACCTGACCACCGACGAAGTGCTGTATCTGCGACAGGGCAACGCCGTTTACCGGTATATGAAAGGCGACGAAAAGCCGCAGCTGCTCGCCTCCGTAGATTTACGCGGCGGCGGAATCTATGCCGCTACCGCCAGGGGCGAACTGCTCGGTGTACGCGGGCAGGACTATTTCGTCATTCAGCCGGGCGACACACAGGTCGCTCTCAAGCCCATACCCGTGGACTCCGCCCCACGTCCGACACTGTTTCTCCGCCTGGACAGTAAAGGCAGGTTGTGGGGCGGTCCGCCCTTTGGGCAGACGCTCTTCTGGATGGATACCCGCACCCAACAAACGGTGAACACCGGCACTATCTGTAACGCGGGGGGCGAGGTATACGATGTGGCTTTCGTGAACGACAAGGTGTACGCGGTTGCCTACGCGGGCGGTGATATCGTGCAGTACGACCCCGAATCTCCCTGGGACCAGTGGAACAATGTGAATCCGCGCGTGATAGCCAGTGTGGGCGAGAAAGGCTACATCCGCCCTACCGCGGGAGTGGTAGCTGCAACCGATGGGCGGCTCTATTCCGGCTGGATGGCAAAGTACGGTGTGTACGGTGGAGCAGTGGTCATTACTGATCCCGCAACGGGACAAACCCAGCTGATAGAAAACCCACTGGGTGAGCAGGCGGTGGAAGGACTGGCAGTAGATGAGCGGTTCATCTATGTGGGAACCTCGCTGGGCGCAAACGGCTTGCCGAACAAGACCGGTGAATCGGCGCGATTCGGCGTGATCGATAAGGCGACGAAAAAGGTGGTGTTCCAGCGCGAGTTTGAAGGGGCATCCGGTGTGCGCACTTTCTGGCTGGACACGCGCACGAAGCGGCTGGCTTTTTCGGTGGACGGGAAGCTGTACCTGTTCGATACGGCTACCCGCCAGTTCACGCCGGTCCCAAACGCGCCTAAAGTGGGCAGCCGCGTCATCGGGCTGGGCGACGGCAGGGCGTACTACAGTAGCGGAAAGACGATAGTGCAGTTAGATATGAAAGCTGGCGCCACTGAGGACGTTGTGGAACTGCCCGCCGGCGTGTCGAATGTAGCCGTCGGGCGAGATGGCACCCTGTATGCGTCCTGTGGTGCAGACATCTATCGCATCAGGAGGTAGCGATGCAGTTTGCAGAAACGCTTTTATCTCCTGTGGGCGTGTGTGTGTTGCCACCGCGCCCGCGCAACGCCCCGCGCACGGTCAGCTACGGGCACTATCTGCACGAGATACTGGCGCACGCAGGGGTGTGTTACCAGACGCTCCAGCCCGATGAGCTGGAGGGGGCTTTGCCGCACCTGCGTGTGCTGGTGACAGTGGGCGATACGGCTCTGCCCAACGCCACGATCGATGCCCTCTCTCGCTGGGTGGGAGAAGGCGGGATGTGGCTGGCGATAGGAGGCACTGCGGGCGCGCCCGCGCTTTTTGGGGTCAGGGAGGAATCTGCAACCTACTCCGGCTGGGGAGCCAGCATCGGGACGCTGGGTGAAGGCTATTTGCAGGTCGAAACCGCCGACCATCCCGTGCTGGAGCACGTCCCCGTGCCTCTGCACTTTTTCAACGGCGTGCCTGTACATGCAAGCACCGGTATCGCTCACGCGGGCGTGCTGGATGCACACCAGAGAGCAACGTCTCGCGCGGCGGTGGTGGAAAGGCGCGTTGGCAACGGCAGATGCCTGTTTATCGCCCCGGATGTGATAGGCACGATAGTGCGCATCCAGCAGGGCGTGGCGGTAACGCGCGACGGCATCTCCTCGCCCGATGGCACTGCGCCCATCTGCGATGATATGCTGAAAAGCAGCGACGGCGCGGTGCTGGACTGGTGGTTTGACCGGCAGCCGGTGGAGGGGGTGTCCGGCTTCCATGCTTTCCTGCACCCCATTGCCGACATCTGGCGCGAGATAATCATCCGCGCGATACTCTATCTGGCGCAGTTGCGGAAAGCGGTGTTGCCCATACTGTGGCTTTACCCACGTAATCTACCTGCGATTGCCCATCTCTCCCATGACACGGACGGCAACGATCCTGCGCTGGCAGAAAGGATGCTGGAGGTGCTGCGCGAGGCAGGTATCCACTCCACCTGGTGCGTGATTCCGCCCGGCTATCCCCAACACCTTATCGAGCGCATCCGCACCGAAGGACACGAGCTGGCGATGCACTACGACGCGGTTGAGGAAGGTAGCATTTGGGACGAGGGGGCGTTCCACGAGCAATGGCGTGCTCTCAAAAAGCTCTTTGGTGGCGAGCCACCGCTCACCAATAAGAATCACTACCTGCGCTGGGAAGGTGACACCGAGTTCTTCGAATGGTGCCAGCGGCGAGGGGTTCAGTTAGACCAGTCAAAGGGACCCTCCAAAACGGGTGAAGCGGGCTTCAACTTCGGCACATGCCATCCGTACTTTCCTGTGGATCCGCGCGGCAGAACCATAGACGTGCTGGAACTGCCGACACTCACGCAGGACCTGAACGTGTTTGCCCCGGATGCCCTGCTGGAGCCTTTGCTGCAAGCGGCGTTGCGGCATCACGGCGTGTTGCATGTGCTGTTCCATCCCGCGCATGTGGACAAGCCGGGCGTCGCCGGTACCATCCTGCACTCTATCCGCACCGCGCAGGAGCGCGGCATGGAATGGTGGACGGCACGGCGAATCAACGAATGGGAACGCGCACGGCGCGCGCTTGTCTGGCGGGAGTATGTGCCGGAAGAAGACGGTGTCTGTATCCGACTGGAAGCAGCGCAAGCACTTGAGGAAGCCACGCTGCTGTTCGTTGGGCAGCAAGAGGGCACGGTGGAGGTGGGCGGACAGTTGCTGTCCATACGACCCACGGTGCGCTGGGGCGTGCCGACGGGGGCGGTAACATTAGACCTGGACGGCGAGGTGACCTTGCGTTTACGGTAAGAGGCGTTTCCCGACATGGTCTCTGCGTGAGATTGTCCAAGGGGGATGTAACCATGCACGCATCGGTAACTACCGACCTGCCCGCCATTGCCGGCGGCGAACCGGCGAAGCGGACGCCCTTCGGGCGCGAAAAACGTTACGGCGAAGAGGAACTGCAACAGCTGCGGGAGGCGTTGGAGCAGGGGAGCCTGTTTTACGCGCACGGCAACAAGGTGAAGACGCTGGAAAAGCGTTTTGCGGAGATGAACGGCGTGCCCTATGCGGTAGCCTGTAGCAGCGGCACCTCCGCGATACACGCCGCGTTGATTGCGGTGGGTATCTCGCCCGGCGATGAGGTCATTACCTCGCCCGTTACCGACATGGGCACGGTGATACCCATCCTGTATCAGGGCGCAGTGCCGGTCTTTGCTGACCTCCATCCGCATTCCTATACCATGTTGCCGGAATCGGTAGAGGCACGAATCTCCCCCCGCACGCGGGCGGTGCTGGCAGTGCATCTGTGGGGCAATGCCTGCGACCTGAACGCACTGCATGACATCTGCCGCAAGCACAACCTGTGGTTGATCGAAGACTGTGCGCAGGCGTTCGGCTGCCGATACATGGGCGAGCCGATTGGAACCATCGGCGACATCGGCTGTTTCAGCCTGAACGAGTTCAAGCACATCTCCTGTGGCGACGGCGGCATCGTGATTACCCGCGACCAGCGGCTGGCTAACCGTTTGCGTCTCGCCACCGACAAGTGTTACAACCGCGAACCGGGTGTCACCCAGCGCAACCCCACGTTCCTCGCCAACAACTACCGCATGACCGAGCTGCAGGGGGCTGTGGCGCTGGCGCAACTGGAGAAGCTGGAGAGTATCGTGGCCCGGCGACGGCACTGGTGTGAGACGCTGAGCGAAAAACTGCGCGGATTGCCCGGCATCACTCTGCCTGAGCCGACGGCGGGCTGCGAACCGTCGTGGTGGTTTTACATGATGCGTGTGGTGCCCGACTCGCTGGGCGCAGATGCCGACACTTTCGCCGAAGCGTTGCGTGCAGAGGGTCTGCCTGTCAGTGCGCATTACATCGCGCAATGCGTGTACGAGTATCCGATATTCACCAACCACTCAGCGTTCGAGCGGGGCACCCATGCCTACACTGCACGCCCGTACGGCAAAGGGCTGTGCCCGTTCGCAGAGGCGATTCTGGATACCTGCGTGCTGTTATCCGTAAACGAGGCGTATACCGAGACTGACCTCGAGGAAACCGCGCACGCTATTCGCCGCGTGGTCATGTGGTTCCGGAGTAGGAACCAGAGGTAGATGCAGGGGCAGACCGATGTGTCTGCCCCCGCAGGTTGTTCACTCCTATCGGATTCGCCAGATACCCACGTGGTCTACTACCACGCCTGCCGTGCCGAACCATTCCACGCGCGTTTCGATCGCGCCGCCGGGGTGGCTGGTGGTCAGCGCCACGTAGCGGTATGCACCCAAAGGCAGCTCCTGCGCCTGCACGATACGCTCGGCGGTGATAGGAGAGCCTCCGCCCACGCAGGTATCTACCTTCAGCAACGCGCCCTGTGCCTCGTCGGTGCGCTTGATGCGGAACAGCACCAGATACCGTCCCGCGGGCATACCGGCGTAGGGACCGAACACGATATGTCCCGGTTGTGCCTTACCCGGAACCGCGCTCCACGCCGTGCCGCCGGTAGCTTCTGGGTCGGGAAGCTCTGCGCCTGACAGATGCCCCAGATTCTCCGCTTCATAGAAACCCGCCGGTTCCAGCTGTTGCGGGGGCGGTAGCGTCCCGACCACCATATCTGGCTTTACTCGCAGCACGGGGATACTCACCTCTCGTCGTCCGAACGCGCCCTCGAGGGCGATTTTCACCGCATCCGCGACAGGTATCCCTTCCACCAGTACGTCCACCCCGTTCGGCGGGAAGAGGTCTATCGTGTCGAACGAAGTTGCCGCCTGCTGAAGACCTTCCTCCACATGCACTTTGACCTTCTGACGCTCCTTGCCGGTGTTGCGCACGTGCAAGGTAAAGGAGATGCGCTCGTCGCCCAGCACCGCGATGCGGTCCGGAGGGCGCACGATGATTTGCTCGCGCTCCATTGCCTGCAGGTACAGCGTCGCCAGGTGGTCCGGGCGTACCGCCACATAGTCGTCGCCCAGACGCTGCAGAAGGTCGCGCAGCATCGGCAGACTGGTTCCCCAGTTCCACAGGAACAGATGCAGGAAGGCAGGTCGTTGTTTGGGGGTGAGCGCACGAACCTGTTGCTCCCACAGGGCAACCTGTTCTTCTGGAGAGGCGTTCTCCCGCCATCCCATCACCGCATGGAACACCGGCACGTTACGGGAGGTGAGGTAGGTAGCGTCTTCGTAGCGGGTGACGCGCCTGCCGTAGTCGGGGAACAGAGCCTGCGGGCGCACCAACTCGGCGTACTGTGCGATCAGCTTCGGCTGCGTGATACCCATAATCCACGCGGCGTGCAGGTCCATCGGCACCATCGCCAGGCGGGTGAGGTTCAGGAAATCGGTATATACCTTCTCGCGGTCGCGGTAGCGGATGCCGTACTGGTCAGGGTAGGTGTACCCCAGCCCCGACACCGCGGTGAGCCAGTAATCCTGCGGCGTGGAGGTTTCGTAATAGTAATCCACCACAGCGGGAATCAACAGCCCTGCTGCAGGGCTCATCGTCCAGCCGATGGGAATCTTGCCTCGCAGAGGGTCGCGCCACAGCTGCGGGAAGTTGTGCGTGGTGAGCACCGGCAGGTTGTCCCCGTCGGACATGATGAAGGAGATGTACACCTTGTCGTCCATTAGCGGGGGCGCGGGCGGCGCGGGCTTCTGGCGGAACTGTGCCACGCGGATGCCCGAATGCACGGTGAGATTGGAAACGTTAATCGTACCCACCAGGTACTTGCCGAACTCTGCGAAGAGGGTGACGCCCGGTCCCTCGCCGATGCCGATGTCTTTGCCCGCCCACGGGTAGCTCAGCACACAGGTGTTGGGAGGCATCTTCGCCAGTATCTCTTCCGCAAGGCGGGCTTCCGCGTCGGGGTCGGAGTACGGTCGTGCTCCATCAATCGGTCCCGAAATCCAGAAGATGAACACGCGGTTCTGCACCAGATAGTCCCGCAGCGCGAGGCGGTCGGGGTAGGAGCATGCCACCAGATGGTGGTTCATCTTCTCCCAGAGTGTCTGAAACGCCCAGCGATAGGCATCCACGTTCTTTTTCCACCGCCCACGCAGGTCGGCGATAACGGGCAGGGATAACTCCCTGGCGATTCGGGGCGACGCCACTACGGCGTCATGCACTCCTGCCAGCATGGTCGCGACGTTTTTGGTTGCAGGCACGGCGGGGTCGGTAATCACCATGCCCTTGATCACCGAACGGAACCGTTGCAACAGCTGCTGGGGATTGCTTACACGCTCCGTGCGCTTCACCCAGCCGCGCTGTCGCATCCAGTCCAGCCAGAACTGGTCGGTCTCGTTGAAGAGATAGTAGACCTGCGGTCGCTGGCGGTTCACGATGCCCTGCAGGCTCAGCAACAGCATCTGCCAGTCGGCAGATAGCGGACGAATATCCGCCACCAGCAGGGTGTCTGCGGGGGTAGATGAGCGGGCGAAAATCTCATGGAGCGAGGGCGAAGGGGTGACCGGCAGGTCCCTCGGTTGTCCTGAGGGTTGTGGTGGATGGACACGCTGAACGCCCTGAGGCACCTGCGCACCCTCCACGCGGAAGAGGCTCACTCTGTCCACACGCAGTGAAGCGTAACCCGTCCAGCGCAGGCGACACTCCAGCTTGCCCCCGTCATAGCGGAAGAAGAGGGGGATTTGCACGTATCTGCCCGGAGGCAGGTCGATGTCCTTTACCTCCTGCGCCGCCAGGATGTTCTGTCCGTAGCCCACACAGGCATCTATCTCCGCGACGGTTTCGCCGTCGCGGATGTCATCCAGCATCTTCACACGGAAGAACGCGGCGTATGTACCGGGCGGCAGTTCGATATAGGGACCGTAGAGGATGTGTCCTTCGAGGCCTCGTTGTCCTCCGCGCTCGGAGGTTCGGGCTTCTCGCGCCTTGCCACCGTGCGCATCGGGGTCGTTGACCGTCCACCCCACATTCGAACTGGCTTCCTCCGCCTCCCACGCACGAGCGGGCGTATAATGTGCTTCAGGCAGTTTCACGGAGGCAGGAACCTCCCGCCGCACCTGCGCCCAGTCGGGGGTCTGTTGGGCAATGGCAGCGGAGACAATGAGAAGAAAGAGCAAACCGCTGTTCAGACAACGCTTCATCGCTGCATGACCTCCTGTAGCGTTGCCTGTAACTTCGCGGTGAAGAGTTATTTCTCCTGTAAAGGGAGGGCGAGCCCCTCGCCGAGGCCTGAAACCCCTCCCCGTGCGCGGGGCATCGGGTGGGGGCGGCTCACCCGGAGGTTCGCCCTCCCAACCATTGTGCGGCTTACGCTGCCCTGCGCATGACGTCCTTTTGTTGTCCGCGCACGATGTTCATCAGGGTATCCAGCGCACGCACGATCTCCTCTTTGGCTCGCATCGCCTCCGGCAGCAAACGCTCCGCCTGCTGCTTCTGTCCGCGGTTCGCCAGGGAGACAATCTCCCGCTCCAGCTGATGGAAACGAGCGTGCGGTGCTTCCATCGCCTGAAATTCGGGATACGAACCGAAGTCTCTTTGACCTGAGCTGTAGTACCATTTGCCGAAGTGGCAGCTGGTATGGTCTCCTAAACCGGCTTCCGTCAGAGAGACCTTACCATCTATCACCCGTCTCAGACGCTCCGCGCGGCTGATGTGAGCGTTCTTGAACACATGGATACACTCTTGCAGGGCGGTGCAGTCGCCGGTGTTGAATTGCGCCAGCGCAAGCTGTAGTTCGGCTGCCATTTTCGAGAGCTCCTGAGCGGTAGCCGCGACCTCCTCGTTGGTGGCGGTGAGTTCTTCTGCGCTTGCCGCAGCTTCCTCGCTGATGCTCGCCACCGACGCAATCGCCGAAGAGACCTGCTCCGAGCCAGACGCCATCTCCAACGCTGCTCGGGCGTTCTCCTCCGCGCTCTGCAGCACCGTGCTCACCGTCGCCAGCACCTGCTGCACACTCGCCGACATCTCCTCTGCCACCGCCGTCACCGACTGCACTTCGCCCGCTACCTGCTGCGCCGCCTCGATAATCTGCGTCAACGCCGAACCCACCTGCTCACTGCGCGCAAAGCCGTCTGTGACGCTCTGGGCAGTGGCTTGCATCTCACGAACCGCCACCTCCACGCCTGAACGCACATTGCTAATCAAAGCCGCAATCTCCTTGGTGGCGGAACTCGCCTGCTCTGCCAGCTTGCGCACCTCGTCGGCAACCACCGCGAAACCACGACCATGCTCACCGGCACGCGCCGCCTCAATCGCCGCGTTCAACGCCAGCAGGTTCGTCTGCTCCGCTATCTGCTCAATGGTCTGCACGATGTTGCCTATCTGCTGACCCAGCTGGTCTAACTGAGCCACCTTCTCGGCGGAGGCTTCCGCCTGCTGCTGGATTTGGCGCATGGTCTGTAGCATCTCCTCCACCGACTGTCCGCCCTGCTGGGCAATCGCGCTAGCTTGCTGGGCGGATGCCGCCATCTGCTGTGCGGAGCGTGCCACCTCTTCCACGGCTTTGGCAGCTTGCTTCATGCCTTCTTCTGCCTGCTGGGCGGCTTCGCGTTGTGCTTCACTGCCCTGCTGCACGGTGCGGATGGCTCGGTCTAAGTTGTCCATTGCTTGCGCGGCTTCCGTAGCCTGCTGGGCGAGCTGCTCGCTGCCGCGCGCGATTTCGGTGGAGGCCTGCCCAGACTGCTCGGTGGACCCAGCCAGTTCACTGCTGGCGCCCGATACCTCTCCGGCTGCTTGCGCTGCCTGAATCAAGGCATTGCGTATCGACTCCTGCGCCTTCGCGAACGCGCGCCCTATCTCGTGGATGCCTTCCAGCATCGCGTTGTAGGTGCGCGCCAGCGTGCCAAACTCGTCACGGGTGGACAGGTTGATGGGTGCTGTCTGAGTAATGACCTCTGCCGTCAGGTTGCCCTGTTCCATCGCTCGCATAGCCTGTTCGAGACCGCTAAGGTCGCCGGTACGCAGACTCTCCAGTCCGTGCACCATCTGGTGGACTACCCTTGTGAGGTAACGCGCAATGAGCAAGCCAAACAACGAGGCGACCAGCACGGCACAGACCACAAAAAGACCCACCCAAAACCGCGCCTTCCCGTAGGTCGCCGCGATGACCGTCTCGGCACGCTTGCTCTTCTGGGCAATCTCCTCGTCGATCTTGCGTATGAGAGGGTCTATGCGTTCGCGCAGCACCGGGCGCATCTTCTCCGCCACAAAGCGTTCCGCTTCGTCGCGCTTGCCCTGCCGGTCCAGCTGTATCAGCTGTTTGTGCAGCGCCACGTATTCTGCCCACGCGCTCTTCAGCTCTTCGAAGGTTTGCCTGTCCTCTGTCTGTTTGAGAGATGCCTCGTACTGCTGGAATGCCTCCTCCACTGCCTGAATATTTTGGCGGGCGGCTTCCTCGGCCGCCTGCATCTCCTGCGTGTTGCCGATTGCCAGCATGTGGCGAAACTCCCGCGCTCGAACCTGCTGAATGTGCGAGTCGATTTCGCCGAAGGCAATGGCGTTCGCCAGATGGTGTTCCACTACCTCGCGGGCAGGCTGGTTCACTTTCGCCAACTGGACGAGGCTGAAAACGCCGACGGCTACGGTAAGCAGGACGCACGTGCCAAAACCGATGCCCAGTTTGACTGAGGTATTCAGGTTGTAGAATGTTCGCATCGCTGTTACCCCCAACAAGATGGTTTGCGCGTCGAGGTGTTGATGCCTCTGCGATTGGCAACGACCTCGAACGCACGTTGTTGAACGACCTGCAAACGCCGTCCATTCAGTTATCGGCAGAAGGCAGTAGTTTGTGAAGGGGGTTACAGATGAAGTAACAGGCGCAGAGGAGCAAATGCGGGGCGCATCCATGCGCCCCGCGTCGTGATGACAACGGGAAAAGGATGTTACCGGTACTCGCCAGCTACGAGCAGCTGTGCCACGTTGCGGCAGGTATCCGGGTCGGGTTGCCCGCCGCAGTCGCCTGAAGCAAAGTCTTTCACGTTCGCGCCTCCCGCGAAGGTCTTTTCGCCCGGTCGCTGGAAGCAATGCCACTTCCACAGGTTGTTGGCAATGGCAGCCTGCATGCGTGTCCACTTGACGTGTCCATCCGCGAACAGGAAATGTACGCCTTTCAGGTGGTTGATGAGCCAGCCGTACTGACGCACATTACCGTTCAGACAGGGCGACCCCGGTGCGGGCACGTCACCCCCTAAGGGGTCTCCAGGCGGGTTGCACCAACAGCGAGCGATCGCCCATGGACCGGTGTCGGACTCGTAGTTCCTCCCATCCTGTAGCCAGATGGTTTCTGCGGGAACCTCCAAGTCGCTCAGGTTGCGCTGGTAAGTAGCCCAGATGGCGTTGCCGTTGGCGTCCAGCTGCACACCCGTCTGGAACACCGCGCCGTTCACGGTGTAGCCACGCGGGAACCACAGGTTCTCCCTCTGCAAAATGGTGCAGAAGGGGTCGTTCCTGTACCAGGGCGAGCTGGGATGGCAGTGCGCCCAGGTCTCATCGCGCTGAGAGCCTCGCCATGCTCTTTCGTTGTCTCCCAGCATTCGGGAGATTTGGGCACGGGAGTTAGGGCACTCGTACACGTCCATGTTTTTAATGTAGGGCAAGATTCGATACTTCCAGTTTAGCACCACCGCTCCGGTGGGACCCCAGGTGCGGTTGTGCGGGAAGGTTTCATCGTAATCCTGCAGGTACATCATGATACCCGTGCCCACCTGCTTGAAGTTGCTCAGGCACGATGCCTGCCGTGCCTTCTCTCGCGCCTGCGAGAACACGGGGAACAGGATGGCTGCCAGTATCGCGATAATCGCGATAACCACCAGCAGCTCGATCAACGTGAAACCGCGCTTCATGAACTGGTCCACCTCCTACCTATTGATTTCGCCCTGATTAAGGGCTTAACTGTGATTCGATTTTAGAACGTCCTGTAAAGGTTTGTCAAGACCTTTCCCAGTACGAAAGAAGGGAATTTTCGAAAAACAGCGGGCGTTACGGGGGCGACGTGAAAGTGGACGACGATTTAGATCGCGGGCTACTCGCCCCGCTACATGTCTGGAGGGCGATACCTCAGGGCGAGCCCAACCCCACCCCACGGTCGGGGAGGAGAGTGTACGGCTCGGCGGGAGCCTCGCCCTCCTTCACTATGTTCAATCG
>JAPWUZ010000352.1 GCA_028275265.1 Armatimonadota bacterium
TTTCTTCGTGATACATGTGTTCGTGCTGTCGGTGCTGGCGTTCTTGCTGGTCGCCTGGCACGTATTGCAGGTTCGACGGATGGGGGTTACCCCACCGGGTGTGCGAGTCAACGAGGAAGCCAGCGTGGAGAAGACCCAAACTCTGTACCCCGACCACACCGCTCGCATCGCGGTCGGCGCGGCAATGCTCTCTGTGCTTCTCATCTGGCTGTCCCTGCAGTTCCCCGCTCCGCTGGAGCCGCGCGCCAACCCAATGGATACGGCGTACAAGCCACACCCCGATTTCTATGTTCTGTGGATGCACGAGCTGGTGGACATCTTTCCACCCAGTATGGAGTTCATTGGTTCCTTCGTGTTGCCTGCGGTGCTGGTCATTTTGCTGCTGATGGTGCCCTTCATCGAGCGGAACCCCGAGCGCCAACCCCGCAAGCGTCTATTCGTCCTGAGCGTGGGAACACTGGTGCTGCTGGCTATCGTCGCACTCAATGTGAAGGGGATGGAAGCACTGCCCGAGCCGGAACAACTCTCCCCGCTGGAGAAACGCGGGCAACAGGTGTTTGTGGAGCTGAAGTGTTACTCCTGTCACGGCATCAACGGCGGCGGCGGGCCGGTGGGGCCCGACCTGGGTCTGGGAGGCAAACGTGACCCGGAGATGGTGCGTGCCCTGCTGCGCAATCCGTCCGCACATAACGCCCATACCATCATGCCGGCTTACCAGCTTCCCAAGCACAAGGAAGACGCTCTGGTGGCATATATCGTCAGCATTGGTCCAAACTCCAAAATGCCGCCCATTCCGCCGACGGAGCCGGAGAAACCCGCCTCGCACTTCGAAGAGAACTGGTTCGTGAACCACAAGTTCGAGGTGCGCAAGGACCCGGGCAGCTGTAGCGACTGTCATAAGCCGTTCTTCTGTCAGGCATGCCATCAGAACCGTCGCCCCAACTCTCACGATGCCCAGTGGCTCAAGTTCCACTTTGGCAACGCTGCGGAGCGACCGGAGATGTGTGCTACCTGCCACTCGCCGGACTACTGTGAGAGCTGCCATCAGGTGATGCGCCATGACACGCGGTGGATCCAGCAGCACGGCTCCAAACTAAGGCAGTTCGGCGAGAAGATACAATGGGCGGGGCAGACCATGAGCCAGATGTGCTACCAGTGCCATACGCCGCAGTCCTGTCAGGGCTGCCATAGCGGTGCACTGCCTGCCAGCCACAAGGTGGCGAACTTCCTGCGCGACCCCAAGGTGGGACACGGCAAACTGGCGACCCAGCAAGGGAGCGCGTCGTGCAACTCCTGCCATCAGCCGCAGTTTTGCCAGAGCTGCCATGGCGTGCCGATGCCACATCCTGAAGGCTGGGATGAAAAGCACCCGCAGATTGGGCATCAGAACCCTGCGCTGTGCCAGCGGTGCCACAACTTCCAGTCCGAGACCTGTCAGACCTGCCATCAGGCGCCGCCTTCGTCCCATACGGAGGACTTTCGGAAGGAACACCCCCGTCGTATCACCGACAGCGGCGCGAGTTGCCAGGTGTGCCACGGACGTAACGCCTGCATGAATTGCCACAAGGTACCGATGCCGCATCCCAAAGATTTTGGCGAGACCCACGCCAAACTGGGGCAACAGCGCGGCTGGAAAGGTTATACCGGAGTGAAGAAGCTGCAGGCAGCGCAATGCGCCACCTGCCACGGCATCAAGTACTGTAACCAGTGTCATCAACCGTAGCGTTGTTGAGAAAAGGTGAGCGGGATGATGAGCACCCATCGCCGGATAGCGCTGCTGAGCAGCGCGACGATGTTGTTACTGTTCGCGGTGGTCTGGGCACAGCAGCCAGTCCGCGCTCCGCTGACCGCGTCGCAGGAAATTGCTGTCTGCCAGCGGTGTCACGGACAAACCGACCTGTACGGATTTGACGTGCGAGGACAACGCAAGAGCGTGTACGTAGACTTGGAATTATTCAGACGGTCGGTCCACGGAGATTTGCGCTGCACCCAGTGCCATACTGATATCGATCCGACGCAGCTGCCCCATCCCAAGCATACCCAAAAGGTGCAGTGCGGCAGCTGTCATATCGAGAAGCGGGTCGCCGCTGCCCCCGCCTTCTCGGAGGCGATTTTCAAGACCTACGCCGACAGCGTGCACGGCGAGGCGGTGGCCCGGGGAAACCCGGATGCGCCGCGCTGCGCCGATTGTCATGGACATCATGATATCCTCCCGGCGAGCAACCCGCAGTCCCGCGTTTCTCATGCAAACATCCCGCAGACCTGCGCCCGTTGTCACAGCGACGCCCGACTGGTGGAATGGAACCGTATCCCAAAGGGTGAGGTGTTGCTTTACTACGAGCGCAGTGTGCACGGACAACTGCTCAGAGCAGGAAAGAACGGTACCTCCTCCGCGTCCGGCAAGCCGCCTGCTGTGTGCACCGATTGCCATGGCGTACACGGCATCCGACGTGCCTCCGACCCCAATTCCAGCGTGGCGCGGGCACATCTGCCCGAAACCTGCTGCAAGTGTCACGAAGGAATCT
>JAPWUZ010000323.1 GCA_028275265.1 Armatimonadota bacterium
TGCGTGGGGCGTGAAGCACCTTATGGCATCGTCGGCAGCGCGCCTCATATCGCTCCGCCGCGCCGATGAGAATGGTTGGCTCGTCCCAAGAGGCAGGGCGTCCATCCACAAGCCGCTGCGTTTTGCTGGCAGGTTGTCCGCATCGGGCACAAATCGCACGCAGCTTAATCACCTCATCCGCCAGCGCCAGCAGGATGGGCATAAAACCGAACGGTTGACCGCGAAAGTCCTGGTCCAGCCCTGCCGCGATGACCGTCCTGCCCTCATTCGCCCAGCGGTCGCACAACGCCACAATGCCTTCGTCGAAGAACTGTATCTCCTCGATAGCGATGACCTCTGTATCGGGTTCCACCAGTCGCTCCAAATCCGCGCTGGATGAAACGGGTACTGCCTCGAAGCGCACACCGTTATGTGTGGCGATAGCCGCGCTGTCCCATCGGTTGTCCAGTGCGGATTTGAACACCTGTACTTTCTTGCGTGCGTACAGGGCACGACGCACCTGACGTATCAACTCCTCCGACTTGCCCGCAAACATGCTTCCGGTAATCACAATCAACGTGCCAGCCGGCTTCGGCACTTCATCATCCCTCCCGTTCCACCATCAGGTAGGCAAGCGCCCGCAACGGCTCTGCCTTTTCGCCAAAGGGGCGCAGTGCTTCGGTGGCTTCTTTCACCAGTTGATATGCCCGTTGCCGTGAGGCTTCCACACCGTAGAGTGCTGGGTAAGTGGCTTTGCCTCGCTCGGCATCTGTCCCCACCGCTTTACCGGTCTTGCCCGGATCGCCAGTCACGTTCAACAGGTCATCGGCGATTTGAAATGCCAGCCCTGCGAGTTCCCCGTAACGGCTCAAGGCATCTACCTGCCACTGTTCAGCCCCGGCGAGAATCGCTCCAGACACCACCGAAGCCCGAATGAGTGCAGCCGTTTTGTGGCGGTGGATGTATTCCAGAGTTTCGGCATCGACCGGCTTTCTTTCCGATTCGATATCGACCATCTGCCCACCTACCATGCCGCGCGTGCCTGAAGCTTCTGCGATAACCTGTAGCACACGCACCACTCGCTCCGCAGGGGCAGTCTCCACGTTCCGTGCTACCAATTCGAAGGCAGTGGCAAACAGCGCGTCCCCTGCAAGGATAGCCACCGCTTCGCCGAACTGCACGTGGCAGGTCGGTCGCCCGCGGCGCAGGGTGTCGTTGTCGATGGCAGGAAGGTCGTCGTGGATCAGCGAGAAGGTGTGGATGAGCTCTATGGCGCAAGCGGTAGGCAACACCACGTCTGCCGTACCACCGACAGCCTCAGCGCCGGCGATGACCAGCACCGGACGCAGTCGCTTTCCACCCGACATGGTACTGTAGCGCATGGCGCGGTGCAAGACCTGCGGACGCATTTCCTCGTCCGGCAGGTAACGGTGCAGCGCGCTGTCCACCATGCGAACCCGTTGCTGAAGGTACTCTTGAAGGTCAAACGGCATCTTTATCCTGCCTCCAGCTTCATCTCTGCCGCGCGCACGGTGTTGGAAAGCAACATCGCGATGGTCATGGGTCCGACACCACCCGGCACTGGCGTGATATATGACGCCACCTGTGATGCCGATTCGAAGTGCACGTCGCCCACATCGCCGCTGCGTCCCTCGACGCGGTTGTAACCGGCATCCACGACCACCGCGCCAGGGCGTATCATATCGCCGGTGATTAGCTCTGCCCTGCCACAGGCTGCAACCAGAATATCTGCCTCGCGGGTGATAGAAGGTAGGTCGCGTGTGCGGGTATGGCACACAGTGACAGTCGCGTTGCGCTGCAGTAGCAGCAGGGCAAGCGGCTTGCCCAGAATGATACTTCGTCCCACAACCACTGCCCGCTGCCCTTCGATGGGGATGTGATACCTGTCCAACAGCTCCACGATGCCCAGCGGTGTACAGGAGATGAACTTCGCGACGCCCGCTACCAGTGCGCCCAGCGAGGCGGGCGAGATGCCGTCCACATCCTTGTCGGGAGACAAGTGGCTAAGCAGGCGTATCTCGTCCAGGTGCTTTGGCACAGGATGCTGTACCAAGATGCCGTGTACGTTGTGGTCGTCGTTCAGCCGTGCGATGAGCTCTTCCGCCTGTTGCTGTGTGGTGTCGGCAGGCAGGGCGAAGGTTTCGGACTCGATACCGATGCTTCGGCACGCTTTCGCCTTCATGCGCACATAGGTGTGAGATGCAGGGTCATCGCCGATGAGAACGACGCTCAGTTTCGGCACGATACCTGCCTCGCGCAGCTTTTGCACACACGGCTTGAGTTCCTCTCGAATCTGGGCAGCCGTTGCTGCACCGTCTAAAAGGGTTGCGCTCACCGGTACTCCTCCAGATGTTTCAACACGCTCGCCAGAACGCCGTTGACGAATTTGCCAGATTCGTCGGAGTTATACTTCTTCGCCAGCTCCACTGCCTCACTAATGACCACACCGGGTGGCGTTTCGGGATGATGAAGCAGCTCGTATATCGCCAGACGAAGCACGTTGCGGTCAGGGGCGGGCTGACGTTCGGGTGGCCAGCCAATCGCGAAGCGAGCGATGATGGAATCTATCTTTTGCAGGTTCTGCAGAGTGCCGGAAGCCAGTTCGTAGGCAAACCGCTGTCCTTCTTCGTCAATAGGCATGTGCTCCACCGCAAAGGCAAAGCACTCATCCAGCGGCATCTGCGCAATATCCACCTGATACAGCAGACGTAAAGCCAGTTCCCTTGCCAGGCGACGAGTACCGGCAGTGTGTTTTCGCAATGTAGAACTGCTCATGTTCGCTCTCCCTCACTCCGTACCGTTTCGCAGGTAACGGCGCAGGAACTGTGTGGACACATTCCCCTTTTGATACTCCGGATGGTCAATAATGCGCTTCAGGAACGGCAGATTGGTTTTGACGCCTTCCACCCGCGTCTCTTCCAGCGCTCGCTTCATGCGTGCTATCGCGGATGGTCTATCTTCAGCCCACACGATA
>JAPWUZ010000324.1 GCA_028275265.1 Armatimonadota bacterium
TCGATTGCCCAACCCGGGTAGCGAAGTGGTCGCTGACCTCTGGTACCGCGACGCCAACAACAACGGCATCATCGAGGCTAGCGACGCCCGAACCTTTAGCGGGCGCAACTTCGACAACGTGGCATTGACGCTATGGGCAACCCCCGTACCAGAACCTGCTAGCTTCTTAGTTATCGGTGCGGGGTCGGCTGGTTTAGCGGCCCTTCGCCGCCGCCGCTAATGGCTTTGGGGGCTACCGATGGCGGTAGCCCCTCTTTAATCCCTCGGCATGGTGACCGCTATCGCCACGTTCTGCAGGTACTTCTCGGCGAGGCGCAACACGTCTTCGCGCTTGACCGCCGCTACCCTGTCTGCAAATTGCCGGTCAAACTGGTAACCCAGCCCGATGCACTCATACCAGCCGAGAAAGTAAGCGCGGTCACGCACCCGTTGATGACGCAATGCATACGAGCCAATCACCAGTTTCTTCGCCCGTTCCACTTCTTGCTCAGAGGGAGGTTCCGTTCGCACGGACTGCATCTGCTGCACCAGCGCCTTCTGCACGTCGTCCACTATCAGCACAGGTATCCCCGCCGCGCTAATACGGTAGGGGGCAATCTCCACGAAGCCTAACAGGCAGCTGCCCCCCGAAAGGGGCGGGTAGAAGGAACCTATCTCGTAGCCGATGCCCGAGGCATCTCGCAGGTTGGTGAAGATACGTGAGCTTTTGCCCCTGCCCAAGATAGCATCCAGCACCGTCAGCGCGGGATACTCGGTGGAGGTGATGCCCGGTACGGGATAACCTGCCATGATGTATGCGGTGTTGCCTGCCTGTTCGCGTACTTTGCTCAGCGGTTCCCGAAGGGGAGTAAACGTGAGGTTCGGACGACGCACGGCACTGCGCGCTTCCCAACTGCCAAACAACGTGGTGAACTTTTCCACCACCCGCTCCGCAGGCACATTGCCTACCACCACAATGACCAGATTGTCGGGGGTGTAGAAGCGGCGGTGAAAATCCTGCAGGTCCTGAGGTGTAGCCCGCTGGATATAGGTGGGGTTGCCGGTGAAAGGATAAGCGTACGGATGTTCGGGCGGATACAACAGCGTTCGCAACGCCATAAAAGTACTGCGGAACTTGATGTTGCGCTCCGCCTGCGCCTCTGCCAATGCTTCTCGCTTTGCCCTCTCCACCACCTCGGGCTCGAACTGAGCGTTTTTGATGCCTTCAGCCAGCAACCAGGCAGCATCGTCGAACGCCTCCGCGACGGTGGTGATGGAAATCTCTGTGTAGTCCGGCTGCCAGTAGGAGCGTATCTCTCCGCCAACACGTTCGATCTCTTGCGAGAGCGTCTGCATCGTCTCGTTGGTGGTACTGCCGAACAGGCTGCGCGACACCAGCAAGCCGATGCCGCGTTTGTCCTCCGGTTCCGCCCACATACCCACTTTGAGGAACGCCTCCAGCGCCACGACTCGCGCGGATGGCTCGTGGGAAACCACAATGACCATGCCGTTGCTCAGGATACGCTTCACCGGCTCAGAATGGGAAGCCTGGCTGATGTGGACGAGCACGACAACATAGGTTATCGGCACAAGCAAACCCTTCAGGCTCTTTCTCATGAGCAGCATCCTTATTATGTTTTGCTGGAAAAATTCGCCGTTGCTGGGGTAATCCCTGCCACGGTCACAGGCTTAAGAGGCGAGCCCTACAGCGCGACGGAGGGCAACGATCTCTTCGTCGGTGAGGTATCTCCATGCGCCAACGGGCAATTGGTGCAGCGTGAGGTGCCCAAACCGTTCGCGGTGCAGGCGTACGACCGGGTGCCCGACCGCCATGCACATCCGTTTCACCTGTCGCTTGCGCCCCTCGTGAATGGTCAGGCGCAACAGGGTGGTTCTGCGACCGGCAAGATACCGCACCTTCTGCACCTGCGCGGGAGCGGTCATGCCGTCTTCCAGTAGGACGCCCTCCCGCAGGCGTCGGAGCGCTTCTTCGCCCACTTCGCCACGCACCTCCACCAAATAGGTTTTCGGCACCCCATAGCGCGGGTGCGTTAGACGATACGCCAGCTCACCGTCATCGGTGAGCAGCAGTGCTCCTGTGGTATCGGCGTCCAGACGACCGACCGGAAAGACAGCAGCGCTGACGCTTTGCAGCAAGTCCATTACCGTGCGAGCGGCGTGTGCATCGCGGCGGGTGGTAACCACGCCTGCCGGCTTGTGCAGTAAGATGTAGGTGTGTTCTTCGGACAGTTGCACCCGCTTGCCGTCCACTTCAATCACGTCGCACTGCGGGTCAGCCTGCACGCCCAGTTGCGTTACCACCTGCCCGTTTATGCGCACGCGCCCCTGCAGGATAAGCTGTTCGCACGCCCGCCGCGAACCATACCCCGCCTGCGCCAGGATTTTCTGCAACCGTTGCGGACGCTCACTCATCGCCTATTTCGCCGAAGTGGCGCACCAGCACACCAAAGTCAAACGGCGTCACCTCTGCATCACCGTCGAAGTCGGCATCCGGGTTCCAGTTGCTGTCGCCCGGTTGACTGCCAAACGCCGCCACCAGACCGCCGAAGTCAAACAGGCTCAGCATTGTTACTGGGGATACGTCAGTCCACATAGATGAAGGAGCCCCAAACTTCTTTGCCGTTTACAAAGACAGCCACAATAACGTCTTCCCCAGTGGGCACCGGTTTGCCGCGTGAGTCCTTCCCGTCCCAAACAATGCGCAGGTTCGGTCCTTTTCCTCGCCAGTGTCGATGCCAGGTCTTCGGGGTAGTTATGCCGATAGCAACCTCCCACACTGCACCGGGAGGCGTCTTTGCCTCGAGAATGTAGCGGTCGCCATGCGAGGGCGAAAACTCCCGTGAGAACGGAACTATCGAAAACGGCTTCCCCCGTGCGTCGACGAACTTCTCGCTGACCAGGTATATCAGTGGACGCCACTCTACAATGGCGTAATCTATCGGTGAAAAGCGTTCGCGCGCACGCTCGGGCG
>JAPWUZ010000325.1 GCA_028275265.1 Armatimonadota bacterium
GGACGCAGCTTGCCCGCAACCCAGCATCCGCGTTATGTCCTTGCAGATTGACCATGAGGAGGTACAATGTATCTGTACTTCCGTTCCGATGAACATCAAACCATGCGACTGTTAGAGATTGACTTGCTGAACTTCCGCAACTACGAGAGTCTGCATCTGGTGCCGGATGCGGGATTGAACCTCATCACCGGCACAAACGCTCAGGGCAAAACCAACTTGCTGGAAGCCATCTACCTGCTGGCAACGGGCAGACCCCTGCGTGCCGGTAAGGAGGAAGAACTCATCCGCTGGGGGGCGGAGGAGGCGAAAGTGCACGCGCGCATCCACCGGCAGCAGTCGCTGGACGTGGAGGTGGAGGCATGCCTCTCGCGCAACCATCCTAGGGTGATGATGGTGGATGGACAGGTGCACCGCGCCGCTACTGCGCTGGGGCAGTTTAACGTGGTCATCTTCAGCGCGATGGACCTCGAGGTGGTGCGCGGACAGCCGGCAGACCGGCGCCGGTATCTGGACGTGGAGATTAGCATGCTCAGCCCGGCATATGGACGGGCGCTTGCCGGTTACCGTCGCGCCTTAGAGCAGCGCAACCGCCTTCTGAAAAGCATCCGCGAGAGCGGCGGCGCAATAACCCCCTCGCTGATAGACCTGCTGGATGCATGGGACGAGCAGCTGGTGCGCTACGGTAGCAGTGTCATCCTCGCGCGTGAACGTTTCATCAGTGCGCTGTGCCCGCTGGCGTCGGCGGCACATGCCGAGCTTTCAGAGGGACGTGAGATGCTGGACATCCGCTACGCTCCAGCGGTGGATGGGGTGCAGGGTGAGTGGGAGCAGGTAGCGCACTGTTTCCGGGAGCAACTGCACAAAGTGCGCGAGGAGGAACTACGGCGGGGCACCACCCTGGTCGGTCCACAGCGTGACGACCTGCTGCTGTTTGTAGACGGCAAAGAGGCGCGCACTTACGCCTCGCAGGGACAGCAGCGCACGGTGATGCTGAGCCTGAAGCGGGCGGAGTTTGATCTCACCCTGCAGGAGCGACAGGAACCACCCATCGTGCTTCTGGATGACGTGATGTCCGATTTGGACGACCTGCGGCGTGCGCAGCTGCTGCGCATGGCTCTACGAGGGGCTCAGGCGTTCATCACCGCTACCTCTGCTGAAACCTTCCCACAGGAAATCCTTGCCGCTGCCCGAATGTACCGGGTGGAAAGCGGTCGCATCGAGGTTCTCAACGAGGGCAATGCAACCCGACCTGATACGAGATATTCTGGATGAAACGGTAGACGCACTGGGTCTGCGGGATCGACTGAGAGCGATTCGGGCGTTGCTCAACTGGGAAGAGGTGGTGGGCAAAACGGTCGCCGCGGCAGCGCAACCTGAAGCGTTGAAAGAGGGCAAAGTTTTCATCGCCGTGAAGAGCAACGCATGGATACAGGAACTGCGCTTCCAGCAACAGACCATCCTGCAGCGGCTCAACGAATATGCGGGATCCCCCATTTTTAACGAGCTGGTCTTTCGGGTCAAGCCACGTTCGCGCAAAGCCTCCCGCAGCGAAACACAGCCCGAACAGCCCCCCATTGTGGAACCGGAACTGGACGCAGCCACCATCGCACGCCTGCACAGCCTCACCGAGCCGATTACCGACGCGGAGCTTCGCGCGAGGGTGACCGAATATCTGGTCGCCTACCATCGTCTGGCTCAGATACGCCGCCAGCTGGGATGGCGAGAGTGTGTACGCTGCGGATGCCTGCACCCCGGCGAAGGCTCAGAGTGTCCCTTCTGTCGGGGAGAGCTGGTTTGAACGGGGACGTTGGGCGGCACGCACCCGTGCGTTCAGCCATTGCCAGAACCCTTCCGAGAAGCACGCCTCGATATCCAGTACCCAAATGGGAGTTTCCAGCGCCATGGCGGGCATCTCTTCCAGCTTCACGGCGTCCTTCTCGGTGACCACGATGACCTCTGCGCCGCACTCACGGGCGAGACGCTGGGCTTCCAGAATGTCTGCGGGCGAATAACGGTGATGGTCAGGCAGACGCCGCACGCCAACCATCTGCGCGCCCAGCTGCTCCAGCGTTCGCCGGAACGATTCGAAACTGGCAATCGCTGCCAGTGCGAAGACACGCTTGCCGGACAGCGCACCGGCTTGCGAGCGGGTTTCCACATGATGCAGCTGCCGGATGCCTGCAGCCGACTTTTGCCACGTGAAGCAGGGAGTAAAGGGGAAGGTTTGCGTGAGAGCGGCGCACAGCGTACCCTCGCCCTGCACCAGCAACGCATCGGCTCGCTGCAGGTGCTCCACAGGTTCGCGCAGGATACCTGCCGGTAACGTCCAGCCGTTGCCGAGCGGACGCTCACCATCCAGCAACACCAGGTCCACGTCTCGGTGCAGCTGCCAGTACTGAAAGCCATCGTCCAGCACCAGCACGTCGCATCCGAACTGTTCAGTGGCTTTGCGTGCGGTCTTGCGGCGGTCCTTGCCCACCAGCACCACCACACCGGGCAGTTTGCGGGCAATCAACAGGGGTTCATCACCTGCCTGCGCGGATGTGGCGAAAATATGCTCGCCATCGGAGACCACACCGCCTGCATGGCTCATGGTGCCGCCGTATCCCCGGCTCAGCACGGCTACCCGGAACCCTTTGCTCTGCAAATAGCGGCAGATGGCAATGACGACAGGCGTTTTGCCTGTGCCCCCTACCGAAAGGTTGCCTGCGGAGATGACCACCGCTCTCGCCCTGTTCTGGCGGGGCAACCTCCACCACAGGTATACTTTTAACCCCGTGCTGTACAGCACCGAAAAGGGCACCAGAAGAACCTGCCACCACTGGAGCCGCTTCCTGTTGCTCATACCGCTCTCCGCTTCTCTCGTTTCCGAAACGCTGGTTAAACCCGCTGCAACATGTTATACTCTTATTCAGAAGCCAGTTTCGCCAAGGAGGTTCCGCG
>JAPWUZ010000326.1 GCA_028275265.1 Armatimonadota bacterium
CGTCAACAGAAGTGTATATTGTATGAGTTTGTCTTTACGCTTTCAGCGCGCCGCACTCGACCGGCAGGAATCTTCCGCGGAAAGGGGAATCCTGTGCTAAAGACTGCGGGAGGCTGGGACGATGATAGAGATCAAGGCAGACACCTTAGCCATCGACGGGGGCACGCCCGTTCGGTCACGCCCCTGGCCGCGATGGCCCATTTTTGACGAAACGGAAGAACAAGCCATCCTGGAAGTGGTGCGCAGCGGCAAGTGGTGGTCGGTCGAGGGCACGAAGGTGCGTGAGTTTGAGGAGGCGTTCGCTCGCTTTCAGGACGCGCAGTTTGCCGTGTGTGTCACCAACGGCACGGCAGCGCTGGAGGTGGCTCTCCGCGCCGCGCATATCGGTTGCGGCGATGAGGTGATTGTACCACCCTACACCTTTATTGCCACCGCCACTGCAGTGCTGTCGGTAGGCGCGACCCCCGTGTTCGTGGACGTGGAGGAGGAGAGCCTGAACATCGACCCCACGAAAATCGAGGAGGCGATTACCCCGCGCACGCGGGCGATTATTCCCGTGCACATCGCTGGATGCCCGGCAGACATGGACGGCGTGCTGGAGGTCGCACGCAAACACAACCTGCTGGTCATCGAGGACGCCGCGCAGGCGCACGCCGCCGAGTGGAAGGGCACCAAAGTGGGGGCGATTGGCGACATGGGGTGCTTCAGCTTTCAGGCGAGCAAGAACCTCAACGCCGGAGAAGGCGGGGCGGTGCTGACCAATAACCCGCACTGGGCGGACCAGGTGTGGTCGGTGCACAATGTGGGCAGGGTGCGCGGCGGGCGCTGGTACGAGCATCACGTGCTGGGCAGTAACTTCCGCATGACCGAGTTTCAGGCGGCTATCCTGCTGGCTCAACTTAAACGGCTTCCTGAGCAGACCGAGCGGCGTACCCAAAATGCACACAGGCTCACCGAGATGCTGTCGCAGATTCCGGGCATACGACCACCGCGCCCCGACCCGCGCGTGACGCGCCATGCTTACCACCTGTACATCTTTCGCTACGACAAGAACCACTTTGGGGGACGTCCCCGAGAAGATTTCCTTAAGGCGCTCAACGCGGAGGGCATTCCTTGCTCCGCAGGCTACGTGCCGCTGTACAAAGAGCGCGTTTTCCTGAACCGCCCAATTTCCAAAGACCTGTGCCAGCTCAGCACGCTGAAGGATTATTCGAAGGTACAGTGCCCGGTGTGCGAGCGAGCGTGCTATGAAGAGGCGGTGTGGTTGTATCAGAACATGCTGCTGGGCGATGAGCGGGACATAGAAGACATCGCCACGGCTGTGGCGAAGGTGCAGCGCGCTTTCACACGGTGACAGCCCGGTAAAAGGGCGGTATAATGGTGTATATGGAACCTAACCCCCCAGCCCCCTTCCCTGATAAGGAAGGGGGAGTGCAGGACACCCCTCTCCTCACAGGAGAGGGGACGGGGGTGAGGTTTTCCCCCATCTCCCGCAGCGTCGGGAGAGGGGGCGGGGGTGAGGGCAACCAATACGCCACATTTATTGACGAAGGTAACTTGGGAGCGTGATGTACGAGCTGTACAACCTGACAATCCACGAGGCGCATGACCTGCTGCGCAGGCGAGAGGTAAGCAGCCGTGAACTGACGCAGGCGGTACTGGAGCGCATCGAGGCGGTGGAGCCGAAGGTGCGCGCCTATATCACCCGCACGCCCGAACTTGCCCTGCAACAAGCAGAGGAGGCGGACCGCCTGCTGCAGGCAGGTGAGGGCGACGCGCTAACGGGCATCCCGCTTGCGCTAAAGGACAACCTGTGCACGCGCGGTGTGCTGACCACCTGCGCTTCTAAAATACTGCACAACTTCGTGCCGCCGTATGACGCCCACGTGGTGGAACAGCTGCGCAAGCGGTGCGCGGTGTTCGTGGGCAAGGCGAACATGGACGAGTTCGCCATGGGGTCTTCTACCGAGAACTCAGCGTTCTTTGTGACGCGCAATCCCTGGAATCTGGACTGCGTGCCCGGGGGCAGCAGCGGCGGCTCGGCGGCGGCGGTGGCGGCGGATATGTGCATCGCTGCGCTGGGTTCCGACACGGGCGGCTCTATCCGGCAGCCTGCCGCGCTGTGTGGCGTGGTGGGGATGAAGCCCACGTACGGGCGGGTCAGCCGATACGGGCTGGTGGCGTATGCCTCCTCGCTCGACCAGATTGGACCCATCACCAAAGATGTGACCGACTGCGCGCTGCTGCTCAACGCCATCTGCGGCAAAGACCATCGTGATTCCACCAGTGTGGACGTTCCCGTGCCCGACTTCACCGCCGCGCTGGTGCCGGAGGTAAAAGGGCTGCGCATCGGCGTGCCGAAGGAGTTCTTCGCGCAGGGTGTGGCTCCAGACGTGGCTGACGCCGTGTACCAGGCGGTGCGCCTGCTGGAAAGCCTGGGGGCGGTTGCGGAAGAGACCTCTCTGCCCTATATCGAGTACGGGCTGGCATGTTACTACATCCTTGCGCCTGCCGAGGCGAGCTCCAACCTCGCCCGCTATGATGGCGTCAAGTACGGCTGGCGCACGCAGGAGCTGGCAGGGCACATCGATATGGTGGAGAAGACGCGCGGCGAAGGCTTCGGTGCGGAAGTCAAGCAACGCATCATGATTGGCACTTACGCGCTGTCGGCGGGCTATTACGATGCCTACTACCTGAAAGCGCAGCAGGTGCGCACGCTCATCCGCCGCGACTTCGACCGCGCTTTCGAGCGTTACGATGTGCTTCTCACACCCACGTCGCCCACCGTGGCATTCCGCATTGGGGAGAAAGCAGACGACCCGCTAGCGATGAAGCTGGCGGACGTTTGCACCATCCCGGTGAACATCGCAGGATTGCCTGCGCTGGCGATGCCCTGTGGGTTTCAGGACGGACTGCCGATTGGTTTGCAGATTATCGGCA
>JAPWUZ010000043.1 GCA_028275265.1 Armatimonadota bacterium
AAGTAACCCTTACTGAACTGATATTCATACATGCGGATGGTGTAGTACAGGTAAATCAGGATGGGCATCTGTATCAGCATGGGCAGACAGCCAGCAGCAGGGTTTACCTTGTGCTGCTTGTACAGCTCCATAATCTTCTCGTTCAGCTCCTGCCCTTTATACCGCTCCCGCAGTCGCTTGACTTCCGGCTCCAGTTTCTTCATTTCACGGATGGAGCGAAACCATGCCAGGCGCAGGGGCGTGAGCAACGCCATCACAATCAGCGTGAACAGCACAATCGCCACCCAGTAGCTCAGCCAGGGCTGCCTGCCGGTCAGCGCGACCAGAATGTCCCAGAAGCGATAGGCGGGGTGGTTGCGGTTGCGCTCGTCGATGCGGCGCAGGATGGCTTCCAGCCGCTGTTTGCCCTCCCCTTTGGCAATTACCGTGTCGCGGAACTCGTTCTCCACCCGACGATATGCCTCGAGGGCTTTTTGTTCCAGCTTGCTGCGTTCTTTCTCGTCGGTGGTTTTCTGCATCCGCAGTTCGTAAAGCTCCCCGATGCGCAGGGTGGCTTCCGCGGCGATTTCACCGGTGCGGTACTGCTTGATGACCTCCTCATAGATTTTGAGGGCGTCATCGAAGCGGTCCATCTTGCGCATGTACATGGCAGCGAGGCGCAGCTTTGCCTCCGCCGCCAGCGGGCTGGAGCCCGCCTGTTGAATCGCCTGCTGGTAAAGGTTTTCAGCCTCGGAGAACTTTCCCTGCGCCTCGTTCTGTTGTGCCTGTAGAAGCACGACGTCGGGTGATGGTTGCGAGGTTTGTGCCAGAACCGGCACCGCGAGCCACGACAGCAGAAGTAGTAGTGCGAGCGATAACGTTCTCAACGGAACTGACCTCTCCTGTAAGAACTATTTTTCACCGGAAGCCTCCCGTTGCGAAAGACACCTCCGGCATGACGAAAGTTCGATTGCCTGTTTCAGCCTGCCCCCCCGTTATCTGCGCGTTCTGTGCTGGCGGGGAGGCACAGGGTCGTATCCGCCGGGCGAGAAAGGATGACACCGCAGGATACGCCGCACGCCCAGCCACAGCCCGCGTATCACACCGTGTTCGAGTATCGCCTGTGCGGTATATTCCGAACAGGTCGGGGTAAAGCGGCACACAGGCGGAGTGAAGCGCGACACACGTTGATACAGTCGAATAATGCCGACTAAAGCCCTTTGCCACCGTGTTGGGTGGGGCGCAGTCATGGCTCTACACTCTCTCTCCAGACCTTCGCGCTGCGGAACAGACTCTGCATCTCCCGCAGCAGCTGGTGATAGTCTGCTTCACCGGCGTTCTTGCGGGCAACGAACACCGCGTCGAAACCGTCTATCAGAACGGGCAGGCACTCCCGACACGCTGCGCGCAGACGCCTTTTAACCCGGTTGCGCACCACCGCTTTCCCGACCTTCTTGCCCACCACAAAGCCGAATCTGCGCCCGCCTGGCTGCGGGCGCACGTGCAGCACTAAATGCGCCTGAGCGTACGCCTTGCCCTCACTATAGCACGCAAGAAAGTCCTTGCGTCGGCGAAGACGCTCACGGCGGGGAAGCACAGGCTCTCCTCGTTAAGAGTGTTCCGGACCGAAATGGCGGCAGGTATCCGATACCGTCAGCCGATGACGACCCTTCAAACGGCGCCGCTTCAGCACGTTGCGCCCGTCTTTCGTGCGCATGCGGGCACGAAAACCGTGCACCTTGCGCCGATGACGATTATTCGGTTGATAGGTACGTTTCATGCCTCTTGCGTTCCTCCGTCAACAGGGAATTATAACACAAACGCCTTCCCTCGCGCAAGCGCAGCCAGTACTCGCGGTTGCCCTCTTCGCCTGCCACCGGGCACTCGAAGGCATCGACCACCATCCATCCCTTTCCCCGACACCAGGCGACAAAATCCTGCAGGATTCGCTCACGTGCCTGTGCGGAACGCATCACGCCCTTCTTCGTGAGATGTGGTGCCTCAAACTGCGGTTTCAGCAACGCCCATACCTCGCCGTTCTCGTGCAGCCAGCGGAACAACCCGGGCAGCACCTCTTTCAGGGAGACAAAGGAAACATCCACGACAACCAGATTCACCCTCTCCGGCAGTGCGCGGAGACTGCGGGCATCCGTGTCCTCAAGCGACACCACGCGAGGGTCCTCACGCAGGCGAGGGTGCAGCTGTCCGTGACCCGCTTCGATGGCGTAAACCTTCGCTGCGCCGTGCTGTAGCAGGCAGTCGGTGAAACCTCCCGTGCACGCACCGACATCGGCGCACACCAGACCCTGCACGTCGACATTCCATCGCAGAAGCGCAGCTTCCAGCTTTTCGCCCCCACGCCCTACATACTTCGGCTGACTAAGCAGGGTAACCGTACTCTCGGGCTGGACGGGCGTGGCGGGCTTGGTGACCGGCTTACCATCCACCAGCACCGCGCCCGCGCGAATCAGACCCTGCGCCTTTTCACGGCTTTCGACCAGTCCCTGTTCCACCAGCAGCCTGTCCAGCCGCATGGGTGCTACTCGGCGTAAAACGTGGCGTTCACCTGTACATATACCCGCAGCGGCTGCCACTTGACGCCGCCAGGAGTGAAAGAGGGACTGACGGGCAGCGTGGGGTTGCTCGGCTCTTTAACGTCCAGCCGTACCATCTTTACCCGGCTTTTGCCCAGCTGCCTCGCGGCGGCTTCCGCCATCTTACGCGCCTTCGCCACACCATCCTGCACCGCCTGCCGCTTCAGACGCTCCATATCCTGTGCGCGGAACTCCACCAGCACTTCCTGATAGACCGGCGCGCTACCGATGCCGCCGAAGCCACCGCTATAGCCTCCAGCGCCGGTGATACCCTGTCGGGAAGTGTATTCGCTGAGCGCATCCAGTATCCGGAACAGCGTGTCCAGCCTGTCTTCGCTAATCGGCATCCGCAAGCTGTAACTGTGAGACGCCTCGAAACGGCGATGTCGGGTGGTACCTGTGCCCTCGCCCGCGTCGGCGGTCGCGGGCAGCATAGAGGGTGCAACTTCCGACACCTCTTCTTTCAGCATATCCCTGCCGATTCCCAGCGGAGCCAGCTTCGCCGTAACCTGCTGCAGGAGGCGACGTACCTCCTGACGTGCTTCCACCGAGCTCTCTCCTTGCCCTCTCAGCGTGAAATACACGACCACGCGGTCGGGCAGTGCCTGTGCCTCTCCCGTAGCCGACACAGAGATGGGAGTGCTCGTTTGCGGGAGGGAAGGCTTCTGGGCAGCGCTGACGAAGAGGGCAATACCCAGCACAAGCATCATGGTGCATCTCATTGTTTGTCTCTTTCCTCCTCTGCCTGAAGGTAGTCGGGGATTTTGCAGGCACCTGTTCTTCACCCCACTCACTATAGCACAAACCGGTAATTGCTTCAAGACAACAACAGGGTAAGTTGCCTTGTTTCGATGGAGCTGCAGGGTGTTTTGCCGTGTCTGCCGGTCGGCGCAGCATCCGGTATTTCGATGGCGAGTCGGGGTACAATATAGTAACGGGTTGACACGCCAGAAGGAACAGGAAAACCAGCTTCGGCGTCGAAAAGGTATCTGCTCCATTCAGGCGTGAGCAAGGAGGAGACGGATGAGACCGACGGAGCGCTCCGCCGGACAAACCAACGAAGCCAGAGGGCTGCTGCGGCAAGCTCAGGAACTGGCACAACAGGGTGACTATACTGCCGCCCTCGCGATGATTCGGCGAGCCATGCAGAGCGGGGCGGATGAATATACCTGCTATATGCACATCGCCGCGCTGGAGTGGCAACGCCAGCGAACGGATGCGGCGATGCTGGCACTGCAACACGCCATCGAACTGCAACCGCACCGCACCGATGCCCGCGAGAAGATGGCAGAACTGTATCTGGAGGCGGGCGAGGTAGACGCTGCCATTGAACAAGCCGCACAGGTTCTCCGCCGCGACCCGGATAACGTCACCGTGCGCCCGCTGCTGGTCGCAGCGCATCTGGAAAAGGGTGACTGGGAGTCCGCCCTGCGTGTGCTGGACGACCTGATTGCACGTGCCCCCAACGAGCCCATCTATCACTTTCATCAGGCACAGGTGTTTCAGGAACTGGGGCAGTGGGGGCTTGCGCTTATCGCCTATGACCGCGTGGTGGAAATCGGCACCGACCGGGAACTGGCTGAGCGCGCCTCGGAAGCGATAGCCATGCTTGACCGCATCCAGATTGACCATATTGTGACCCTCGTGCTGGAAGACCCTCAGTTCCGGCGACAGATTCAGGAAGACCTTGAAGGTGCGCTGATAGACCGCCAGTTCGCGTTGAGCCGAACGGGCATGATCGCACTGCGCATGATTTTGAGCCAGATGCCGGATAACGAACTTCCATGGAAACCGGTTCTGTACCACTGAACCACGTTCGCCGCCTCCAGCAAACCGTGCGTCAACGCACTGTCATCATGGGCATACTCAATGTGACCCCAGACTCGTTCTACGACGGTGGACGGTATGCTCGGGCAGAAGCGGCGGTGCAGCACGCCCTGCAGATGGTGCAGGACGGCGCGGACATCGTCGATATTGGCGGCGAGAGCACCCGCCCGGGTAGTCAGCCGGTTCCCGAAGAGGAAGAGCTGCGGCGGGTGTTGCCGGTCATCGAGGCGGTGCGCGGGCAGGTAGATGTGCCTATCTCCATCGACACCACCAAATCGCGCGTTGCTGAGCGGGCGTTGCAGGCAGGGGCGTGCATGGTGAACGACATCTCGGGGCTTGGTTTCGACCCGCGTATGGCAGAGGTCGTCGCGCGGCACGGTGCGCTGTGCTGTGTCATGCATATTCAGGGCACACCGCAAACCATGCAACAAAACCCGCAATATGAAGATGTGGTGCGCGACATCAGCCGCTATTTCGAAGAGCGTCTCGCGTTGGCGGAACGGGCAGGCATCCTGCGCGAGAACATCTGGCTGGACCCGGGCATCGGCTTTGGCAAAACGGTGGAACACAACCTCGAAATCCTGCGCCGCCTGCGCGAGTTCACCGCTTTTGGCTTGCCCATCCTCATCGGCACCTCACGCAAGTCGTTCATCGGCAAGATTCTGGGTGACCTGCCCCCCGAAGAGCGACTGGAGGGCACGGCGGCGACGGTGGCTATCGCTATCATGAACGGCGCGAACGCCGTGCGCGTGCACGACGTGCGAGAGATGGTGCGCGTAGCGAGGATGACCGACGCGGTGTGCCGGCGTCTGTAGATACGATGCGTGCGTCGTCTCTACCGGTATTGTGCCAGCGCGTGTCGGTACGCCTCCAGATGCGCCTTCTCCCAGCAGGCGATGAGCGCGGTTTGCAACCTGCTCTGGTTGCGCTGGATCGCCTGAAGGATGGCTTGGGCGCATTCCTCGGCGCTCCATCCCACCAACTGCCCGGTGAAGTCCGGGAAAATCACGCGGCGCGCCCCCAACTCTTCACACCGTTTGATTGCGCTGTCCAGCGCGGCTGCCAGCAGTTCCGGTGTGGCAATCAGTTGTTCGTTCAGAGGGTTGGCGTGTACAATATAGCGCACACGTAACATTCCTGCGCCGGTGTGTATTGCCTCTCCCGGAGGCAGTGGCGCGTAACGGCGGGCTTCATCTTCCACCATGTCGCCCGCTTCGTCGCGCACACGTTTGCTCACCCGCGCCCCCATCCACAGAAGGCGATTGGAGAGCAGTATCAATGCATCTGCCCGCAGGTGGCGCAGGTAGAGCACATGGTACAGCTCCACAGTACATTGTCCCACCCGCTCGCGCAAGACAGGTTTTGGCGAGAAACCGAACAGCATCTGCCACCTCCTTACAGCCAGTCAGAAAGGCGTTCAAAGACCGCCTCGGTGGTGTAAGCGTCGATGCGCCGCCAGCGAGTGTCCGCCAGCGACTGACGCTCGGCGTCTTCCATCCGCTTGTAATGAAGGCGTATGGTGACGGGGCTTTCCACCCGGAAAGGTTGCATCTCAAACAGTCGCGCCACCGCCCGTGTCACCCCTTCATATATTTCCTTCTCTACTTGCCTGGGGTGCTTGCTCAACGCAGCGTTCCAGCCAAAGCTCTGTTTGGTCACCACAGTCTCTACCCAGGGCAAAAACCGCTTCGCCTCGGCAACGCATTTGTCGTCGCTGCTGACGAAGATAACCGGCACACCCGTCTCGCCTGCGACTGCCGCGTCGATCTCCACTTCGCCCATCTGCACTCCGTTGACTTCTATCCACTGGTAGGCTTTGGAGCTGTAGGAATGTGCCAGCACTGCGTTTGGCGTGTTGTCCATCGCGTGGTAGCCGATAAACAGCACGCCGTCGAAACTGTCATCCATACCCGGGTAACGGCGTCCAAACCCCACGCCCAGCGCAATCTCGACTCGCTCGTCCAGCTGGTCGTAATCGAGGTTGACGCCGCCTCCATGGCTGTCGGAGATAATGACCCGTTCTGCACCCGCATCGAAGAGGGCACGTGCTGCTGCGTTTGCCTCGCGCACGGCCTGCTGGCAGGCAAAGGCATAGTTGCGCGAATCGGTCAGCGTGCCTCCGGGTGCACCCACCACACAGGCTAACCCCTCACAGTCTACCGATACAAAGAAGCGCATCCACCCCTCCTGAAGGATAGTTACTGAACTGCTCGAATCTATTCGGCGCAGGGCAAAGAGGAAACCTGCCTGAAGAACTGCCAGCAAAGGCCGAGGTAAACCTGAGAGGAGGAACCAAAAATGCTTGTTATCAAAAAAATCCCGTGGTATCCGCTGGCGCTGATACTGGGAGCAATGTACGTGGTGATTGGGCTCATAGCAGGAGCCTTTTTCCTGCTTGCCACCCTGGCGCGAGGCGAAGGGATAGTTGCTGGAGTGCTGTACTTCCTCTTCTCGCCCATTCTTTATGGTGTGATTGGTTTCATTGGCGGCGCAATTCTTGCTGCCCTGTACAACCTGCTGGCGCCGCGTATTGGCGGCATCCATCTGGAGGTGGAACAGACCGACTCCTAAGCTTCCCTGCCAGAGGTCACTCAGTGTAAAAACGGGGCGCCTCCTTCGACACCAGACAACGCAGTCCACACCACATGGAGGTCGAAGCTTCCGCCGTGCCGTTCGGCACGTTTCGTCTCATCACAGGTCTTCGGGAACGTCGATAATCAGCGTTACAACCCGACAGGAGAAGCATACACTCCTCACGAAATGAAGCATAGTTACCGATGGCAACTCGCCTCGTGAGAGGTAGCGGACAATGCGCACCGTTCTGGGTCTGATGGTTTTCGCGCTACTGTTGGCTGCGTGCCAGAGCAAGCAACCATCCATGCAAGGGGGAGGTGGTAAAATGGACATCCGCCTGACCAGTACCGCCTTTACCGGGGGAGGCACGATTCCCAGAAAACACACCTGCGACGGTTCGGACGTATCGCCTCCACTCGCCTGGGACAACGTGCCCGGCGGCACCAAAAGCTTCGCCCTCATCTGTGACGACCCGGATGCCCCTATGGGTACCTGGGTGCACTGGGTGCTGTTTAACCTGCCAGCCGATACCCGCAGCCTGCCCGAAGCGGTGCCCCCCGATAAGGAACTGCCCAACGGCGCACGACAGGGCACGAACGACTTCCGCAAAATCGGCTACGGTGGTCCCTGCCCTCCGCCCGGCAAACCCCATCGCTACTTCTTCAAGCTGTACGCGCTCGATACGGTGCTGGACCTGCCTGCGGGCAGTACCAAACCACAGGTCGTGAAGGCGATGGAAGGGCATGTGCTGGCGGAAGGACAGCTGATGGGCAAATACGGCAGGTAAGGAGGAGGCCTTGAAAGAGATTCTGGTGGGGGTGTATTACTTCGCGGGCTGGTGGCGCGAACAGCCCAACAAATGGACGACGGACGGACGTGACTGGCGCACGGACTATCCGGACCGCGTGCCCTTGCTGGGGGAGTATGTGGAATCGCCCACCCTCGAGCGCGAGATAGAAGCCGCCGCCAGCCACGGGGTGGACTTTTTCCAGATACTCTGGTATCCGCAGAACAAGCCGGACATACACCCCCACCTTTCTCGCCTGAACGATGGGCTGCGCTTCTTTACCACTGCCCGCAACGCCAGCAAGATGTACTTCACGCTGGAATACGTCAACCATGACCCCTTCAGCCTGACCAGTGATGCGGACTGGGATGCCGCCTGTGTGGAATGGGCAGGCGCGCTGCGCCACCGCAGTTACCTTCGCGTGGGCGGTAGACCTGTGTTCAAAATCCACAGCCTGCACCACTTTCTCCAGCAGAACGACGGCGATGTGCGCAGGGTAGCGCAACGTGTGGAGCGGTTGCGCCGGCTCATGCAGAGCGCGGGTGTGCCCAACCCGCTAATTGGTGCGGGGGTGATGGCAACAGGAGTACCGAAGGGCGATGTGGTTGCGCCTTTCGACTACCTGACCACCTACATGGACGTGCCGAACCTGCCCCAGCGGGCGGAGCCTTATCCGTACACTCAGCTTCTGACGATGGCGGAAGAAGCATGGCAGCGCTACGCGACGGAAAGCGAAAAACCCTATGTGCCTTACCTGCCTGCGGGGTGGGACCCTCGCCCCTGGAAAGACCCTCGAGCCAGCTTCGTCCTCCCCACCCGTGAGCAGTGGAAAGATGCCCTCACCCGAGTGAAGGACGCTCTGCAGAAACACGACAGGCTTGGTTATCCCAGAATAGGCGGCAGGCAAAAAGCGTTTTTGATTTACGCCTGGAACGAATACGGCGAGGGCGGCATCGTTGCACCCACCCGCGGCGAGGGATACATGAAACTGGAGGTTATCCGCGAGGTTTTTGCAGGCTCTTCAGGACAGTAGGTGCTGCAGGAATCTCCCTCAATACCCTGCTTGCTTGTCCACCACGTTGACCATTGAGGCGAGGTCGTTGGCGAGGAAGGCGTGCAGGTTGCGCAGGAATATCTCCGCCGCACGGGTGCCGTAATGCGGGGTCACCCCCGACACATGGGGGCTGATAATCACGTTCGGCAGGTGCCACAAAGGGCTGTCCGCGGGCAGAGGTTCAGGGTCAAACACGTCCAGCCCAGCTGCCGCAATCCAGCCTTCCTGCAGGGCGCGTACCAGTGCGGGCTGATGCACCACCGCACCGCGCGAGATGTTTATCAGGATGGCATCGCGACGCATCTGGCGCAGTTCCGTCTCGCCAATCAGGTGCTGCGTTTCGCGCGTTAACGGCACACACAATACCACATACTCACTCTCACGCAGCAAATCGGACAGCTGCGATGGGGGCAACAGCACGTCCACATATGGCGGGCGCTGCTGGGGATGGCGTCGGGTCGCCATCACGCGCATACCCATCGCTTTGCCGCGTTCCGCCACCGCCGCGCCGATAGCACCCAGACCGACCACGCCCAAAGTGGCGCCGCAGACCTCGCGTACCTGTTCGCGAAAGCCGTCGCGATTCCATTCGGCGCGCATCTGCTGGCGCACACACCGATGCAGACCCCGCGCGAACATCAGCATCATGCCGAACACATGTTCTGCAATGGGGATGGCGTGCACGCCGCTCGCGTTCGTCAGGATGATGTCGCTCGCCAGCAGTTCGGGAGACAGAGAGCCCTCGATGCCCGCACCCAGAAACTGCACCCAGCGCAGACGCCGGCAATGGGGCAGCCACTCACGGGCAAAATGCCCGCACACCATCACCTCCGCCTGAGCCAGCACGTCAGGTCGGATGTCCTCTGGGCGGATAACCGTCCACTCCACCCGCTCACGGGCAAGTACGTCCTGCTCGCAGCGGCCCAGAAACTGCTCGTGAATTTTCCAGCCTGGCGAGCAGGTGAGAAGCACCTGAACTTTCCGTCTGTCGGAAGCCGTCATCACCGCGAAATGATGTCTCAAGGCATTCTACCGACTGGTCGCAAGGAGATGCTTGCTCAGCCACTCGTCCACCTTGCGCAGGACGGCATCGGGCTGAGGCATGTGACCACCTTCCAGCCACAGGATTTCCTTCGGCTCCTTCGCAGCGGCGAAGAGCCGTTCGGTGCATTCTTTGGGCACAATCTGGTCGTCTTTGCCGTTAATCATCAGTAGAGGACGTGGCGAGATGCGTCCCACCCAGTTTACCGGGTCCATCGGACCCACCACTTCGTTGATTTTCTGCGGGTTTTTGAACAGTTCCGGGTTTTTCTCGCGCAGCTGCACTGCGTTGGGATGCTGGCTGTTGGCGAAAAGGTAGCCCCAGTCCCCGCCGGCTACAATCAGAATGGGTGCCTGCACGCGCTCGTCCACCCCGGCGAAAATGCCGCCCAGGATGCCTCCCATGCTCAGCCCGATATAGCCGACGCGCTTGCCGTCGATCTCCTGTCGGCTCTGCAGGAAGTCAATGGCGCGGCGCAGGTCGATCACCGTCTGGATGAAAGCATCGCGATTGCGATAGATATACGGGCTGAGGATGTCGCTGCCCGGTTGCTTGCGGTCGCCGTGATACTCCGCGTCGATGGCAAAGGTGGCAATACCGCGCATCGCGAACGCGGGCGCCAGCATCTGCAGACCGTTTTTATCGCCGCCGTAGCCGTGCATGATAATCACACAGGGATAGGGAGGCGTTCCCGTTGTGGGCACGCACCACCACGCGGGGACGCGCTTGTCGTGAACGCTATTGTATTGTACGCGGTAGATAACATAGCCGTTACCGCGTTGCTGTTCTTTGACCTCCGCGTTGAGCGGGTAGTCCCTGTCGTACGCGTACAGCTGCTCGTAAGGTATCATTCGTGGCGGCTCCGCGTTCTGTGTGCGGGCACACCCCGCAACCATCACCAGCAACAGCGGTAGGAACGTTCGAAAGCTGAATCGGACTGCTGCCTCAAGAAGATGCACTGTCATGTTCTCCTCCCTCTCCGATTTCCGCCGCGATACGCATCATCTGGATGGCTATCGCGGTAAGGGCGCCCGCCGCTTCTGTTCGCCAGAATGGGCGGTCTGTGCGTTCCTTCAACTCGCGCCATATCCCTTTCAGCCATACCGCACCCTCATGGTCTCCTCCCAGCAAGTGGATGCTTCCCAAAACCGGCAACATGAAAAGAAGCGAGTCACGCAGGCTTTCATCCGGGAAAAGCGACTGCTGGAATTTCTCCGCCATTTGCCGGTTGCGCTGCTCTTCAGTCTGCGTTGGCAACAGAATGGGACTCTGCATCTCTTTAGCCGCCTTTTCAATCACGCGAAGCAACCTGTCGGGGGGAGGCAGGTAGGGCATCAATGTGTTGAGCACTTCCGTCGTCGGCTCCGGACGGGTGTCGGGAGTTACCAGCGAGCTGACCGCCCAGCTAGTCTCGGCATCGGAGATGCGGTCCCAGGGTGGCGACACAGATTCCTCCGGAGGTTCCGGCAGCCGTCCCCAGTAATAGACGGCATGGGGCGGCATCGGCTTGAGGTCACGCAGGGTGCGCTGACGACATTCGTGCGCTACGTTCAGAGCCCATTCGATGGGCAAACGCACGAAGTAGTTGGAGAGTTCCTCGTAGTCTTGTGGCATCCATGGATAGCGCAACGGGTTATCCAGACATTGCTGATACAGGTCGCGTACGCCTTCGTCGACCATGGAAGCATCCATGAGATAACCGTGTTCGTTGACGAACAGCATGAACGCCGCTCTTTGCCCAGAAGCGTGCTGCATGAAGAAGCGTAAATGAAGGGCGTACCAGTTGTCCTCTACGTAGGGCCATGAGGCAAAGACCTCCTGCAACACCCATTGCTTCGAGAAGCCCGTCGATTCCCGCCTGAAGGTAGCACCTTCCGCCGGGCTGTGCACCGAAACCCCTCGTCGGCGCAGTTCGAATATCGCCTGCTTCACTGCCCGCCGCAATGCACCGCTTACCCCAACCCCTTCCACCAGGTAAGCCAGCAAGGTGGCGTATTCAGGCTGTGTGCCCATCCACTGCACGGCGGCGAGTTGCTCCTCCATCGGGAGGTTCAACAACTGACTCACCGCCTGCGCCAGCTGTGGTGCGCTCATTTCGGAGACGCCGCGTGCAGGTTCCAGCAGGCTCAAGGTGTTTTCCGACGGCGGCGATACAGTCTGGCTCTTGCGTTTAGCCACTCGTGTCCGACACCCCTTTTTCTCGCATCTCACACTATTTACGCACAGGGAGGCGTGTTTCCTGCCCGCTTTACGAAGAGGTCAATGTGACTACGCTGCGCGGCGGGATAACCACCTCTCTGTTGGCTTTCACCGCCGGCTGCCGGGCGAGGTCATGTTCGGTAGAGGTAATAAACAGGCTCCATTCCTCCACTCTTTGACCGGCATCCAATCTCAGGGTAACTTCCTTTTCGCCACGATGAACTACCACGCAGACCAGGCGTGGACTGCGGTTTTGCGTGTAGGCAGAAATCAGCAGATGCTCCTCCACTTCCGACGGCTCGGCGTGCACACGGACTGCACCCGGGCGGATGAACCGGCTGAAGTTTCCCAGCACCCACAACGTTTTGGAGGGCAGGATGTTTTGCTGACCTGTCTGTCTATAATCCGTGTAAATCAGTCCGTCTTTATAGTCGTAGGGCGAGACCGCCAGCCACCAGTGCCAGGCGGAAGCGTTGGCAGCCGTGAGGTCGTAATGTATCACCCGCGCCACGCGCAAAGCGGTGTCCATGCCGAGATCGCGCCGATGCTCCATCACACAGTACTCGGTCTGCCAGTACTGCGCGCCTGGAGCGTAGCTGTCCATGTTCTCGCGCACAGTTCGCCGGAGGTCTCTCAGCAGGTGCAGACTGGAATCGGTCCAGTAAGAGTGTGCGCAGAGGCGATTGCCTACTTTGCGTCGCATCTCGGCGTCGCCCAGCAGCTCCCGGATATATTGACCATACATCCCCCAACCTTTGGAGCGATTGCCGTGTGTGTGGGCAGCTCTGGCATCCTCAATGCGCGCCCAGCGGCGGTAAAACTGGTCATCCAGCAAGGAGACCAGCTCGCCCGCTTCGGGCACCACGATTTCGGTGGCAAGCCTGCGAGAACGAACCTCATCATACAGGGCGTGTATCACGCGCTTCAGGTCCTCATTATTGTAACGGCACCCTTCTTGACCACCCTCCCAGTCCCAGTTCGGCTCGTTGACGGGGCTGATATAGTGAAAGGGTAGCCCTTCTTTGGCGAAATGTTCCAGAACATCGGCGAGGAAGCGCGCGAAATGAGGTTCGTAGCCCGGCTTGAGATTGGTAGAACCCGATTGCTTATCGCAGTGCGCATGTCCGTTCTTCGTCATCCACACGGGCGGGCTGTACACACAGGCAAGGAATCGCTCCACACCCCGTTTCTTTGCCGCGCGCAGGAACCACTGCTGCCCGGCATGCTTGCTCCAGTCATACTCTGCATCTTCGGAGGCTTTGAACACCTCCGCCCCCCGCCAGGGGTCCCACAGCTGGTCGGTAAGCGCGCCACCCGCCCCGATGTT
>JAPWUZ010000164.1 GCA_028275265.1 Armatimonadota bacterium
CCTCGCGGGCAGTCAGCAGTTCAATGCGCCGCTGGAGGGCGTCGATGTCCGCTTTGGGGAAGGCTGGGTTGCTCGCGGCGATGTCTGCCCGCACCAGTGTCAACAGCTCCTGCAGCAAGCCGTCGGCATCGCGAATGAGACGGCGCACCGCTGCGTCGCTCCACGAATAGTCGTACTCGCCGGGGCGCATGTGCAGGCGAACCAGTTGCACCACCTGCTCCACGATGTCATTGCTGTAGCGCAGGCGTCGCAATACCTGCCCGGCAATCTGCGCACCCACGTTCTGGTGACCGTAGAAATGCACGCCGCGCTCGTCGACGGTGCGGGTAAGCGGTTTGCCCACATCGTGCAGTAGCGTCGCCAGACGCAGCACCAGCGAGGCATCCGGCGGCAGGTGCGAAAACGCCACCAGCGTATGCTCCCACACGTCGTAGAGATGGTACTGGTTCTGCTCCACCCCGCGCATCCGCGCCAGCTCAGGGGCAAACTGCTCCAGCAGACCGGTCTCCAGCAGCAGCCACAAGCCCTTCACCGCATCCGGTGCCTGCAGCAGGCGCGTGAACTCATCGCGGATGCGCTCCTTGCTGATAATCTGCAGACGATGCGCGGCTTTGCAGATGGCTTCGTACGTGCCCGGCTCGATATCGAATCCGAGCTGCGCCGCGAAGCGCACCGCCCGCATCGCGCGAAGGGGGTCTTCCTCAAAAGTGAGCATCGGGTCCAGCGGCGTGCGCAGTAGTCCTGCCTGCAGGTCGTTCAATCCCATGCCCGTCAGGTCGAGTAGCTCGCCGGTGTGCAGGTTGCGCATCAGCGTGTTCACCGTGAAATCGCGCCGGAACGCATCCTCGCGCAGGGTGGCAGGTTGCACCTGCACCGGCTTGCGGCTATTGGCGGAGTAGCTCTCGCGCCGTGCGGTGACCAGCTCCACCTGCACGCCGTCGATATGCACCATCGCCGTGCCGAAGCGGGGATAGGTGACCGGCAGATGGTCGGTAATGCCCTGCGCGTGCAGCCAGTGTGCGAGTTCGAGCGCGTCCGCCTCGGTCACGATGTCCACATCGGGTGGCAGCGGACGACCGAGCAGTTCATCCCGCACCACGCCGCCCACCAGGTACAGGCATCCTTCCCACTTCGTGCCGCGCGTTATCTGACGCAGCTTGTCGATGGCGGTCAGTAAATGGTTCACGTATCGAGTGTACCACGCTTTTGTTGTGGGCGAGTATTCACTCCGCACCCAGCACAGGCATTCTGGGCTATCCTCTTCGCCTTGTCCTCTGGCAGATTCCTCATTTACAGGTTACAATAAACGGGGTGCGCAGTGTATGACGGAGGCGGCGATATTTGACATCGACGGCGTGCTGGTGGATTCACCGCACGAGCGTGCATGGGGTGATACGTTACAACGGCTGATGAAAACCCATTGGGCGGACATCGCTTCTGAAACCCGCTATGCACCGGGGCGTTATACCGCAGGGGTATATCAACAGGTGGTGTCTGGCAAGCCGAGGCAGGAAGGGGCGGCGGCGTTGCTGGAATACTTCGGTATCCCCGACCCTGATGGAAGGCGCACGCAGGAGCTGTGCGACCTTAAACAGCAGATGATTGTGGAGCTGATCGAACGCGGAGAGTTTACCGCCTTTGAGGACGGTTTGCGGTTTATCCTTGCACTGAAGGCGAGAGGAATGAAACTGGCTGCCGCCTCTTCGTCCAAGAACGCCAATCGGATGCTGGAGCGGGTGTTCCTGTATCCCTTCTGCGAGAGGCAATGCCTGCGACTGCCCTTTGTCACTTCGGAAACGCGCCTGATAGACCTGTTCGACGCCAACGTGTGCGGGCGCGACTTTGCGCGGGGTAAGCCGCACCCCGAGATATTTCTCACCGCCGCGGCTCTTCTGGAGGTTCCTCCCGACCGGTGCGTCGTCATCGAAGATGCGCCATCGGGCGTGCAGGCAGCCAAGGCGGGAGGGATGCGCTGCATCGGCGTAGCGCGTCGGGACGATAGCGACTTGCTGCGTGCGGCAGGCGCGGATTGGGTGGTGACGAGTCTGGACGAGGTGAATCTCGAGGAGCTGTGAGGAGGATGGACTTTATCGACGGCTGGATTATCCGAGAAAAAGAGTATAAACCAGAGGAAGAGAGCGCAAAAGCCACCGTTTTCGCACTGGCGAACGGTTACATGGGACTGCGTGGAGCAGGCGAGGAACTTCCCCCTACTATTCCGGGTGTCAAAGGATGCTACATCAACGGCATCTACGATACTCCGCGTGGAAAACTCACCGAGCGCGAATTCCCCAATATGCCCGACTGGACGCTGATCCAGTTCTGGGCGGACGAAGAGCCTTTCGACCCCGCCAACATGGGCGAACTGCTGGAATACAGCCGCGAGCTGGACATGCGCGAGGGGGTGATGCGCCGCTCCATCCGCTGGCGAAGCCCTTCGGGCAAAGTAATCCGCATGGGGAGCGAACGCCTTCTCAGCATGACACAACGGCATCTGGGCGTCATCCGTTACCGCCTGGTCGCCGAGGACCCGGTGCATATCGAACTCCATTCCAGCATCGACGGGGCAGTCAACAACCGCTGGGCGTACCACTTCAAGCGGTTTTCTCGCCATCAGGATGGTGAGGAAGACTATCTGGAAGTGGAGACCTTCGAGCCCGGCTACCATATCGGTGTGATGGCAAGGCATGAAGTGCGCACGCCGGCACAGGTGAACGTGGAGCGTGATGACCCCACCGACCGGTGTGTGCAAACCGTTTTCAGCGTGGACTTGCAGCCGGGACAGGAGTTCGAGCTGACCAAATGGTGCGCCCTGTACGACAGCCGCTTCAGCGACGGCGACCTGCGCGCGTTATGCCTTGCCGATATCGAGGCGGCTCGCACACTGGGCTACGAGGCGCTGAAAGCGCAGCATGTACGTCGCTGGGAAGAACTATGGCAGGCGTCGGACGTGCAGATCGAGGGCGATGACGAGGCACAAATGGGCATTCGGTTCGCGGTGTTTCACCTGCTCGCCGCCGCACCTTATCACGATGACCGCATCAGCATCCCCGCGCGGGGTTTGCAGGGACAGGACTATTACGGTTCCATCTTCTGGGACTGCGAGATATTTGTGCTGCCCCTGTTCATTTACACCCAACCAGAGGTCGCCCGCAACATCCTGCGCTACCGCTACCACACGCTGGAGGGCGCCAAGCGCAAGGCGAAGAAACTGGGGTTTGAGGGAGCCTACTACGCCTGGCAGAGTCAGGAAACCGGCGACGAGCAGTGCGACCTGTATGTGTTCACCAACCCGCTCACCGGCGAGCCCATACGCAGCTACTTCGCGGACGAACAGATACATATCTCCGCCGACATCGCCTACGCGATGTGGCAGTACGTGCAGGCGACAGGCGATGAAGGGTTCTGGCTGGACGGCGGTGCGGAGATTCTGGTAGAGGTGGCGCGCTTCTTCATGTCGCGGGCCACGTGGAATGCCGAGCGCGAGCGCTATGAACTCCGTTCGGTACTCGGTCCCGACGAATATCACGAACGCGTGAACAACAACGCCTATACGAACGCGCTGGCGCAGTTCAGTGTGCAGAAGGCGATCGAGGTGCTGAACCTGTTGAGGGAGAAACACCCTGAGGCATACGATGCGCTCAAGGTGAAAACAGGGCTCACCGACGGCGAAGTATCCCGATGGCAACACTTCGTGCAGAATGTGTATGTGCCTGCTCCCGACCCGCAAACGCGCTTGATACCGCAGTTCGACGGCTACTTCGGATTGCGCGATGAGCCGGTGGAACAGACCCGCAAGCGTCTGGCGCATCCCGACCTGCACCCGGGCGGACCGCTGGGCCCCTATCAGGAGACGCAGAACATCAAACAGGCAGACGTGGTGATGCTGCTGTACCTGCTGCGCGACCGCTACGATACCGAAACCAAGCTGGCGAACTGGCGCTACTACGAACCCCGCACCGCACACGACTCTTCGCTCAGCCCGATGGCGTATTCGCTGGTGGCGGCGGATGTGGGCATGGTGGACTGGGCATACAAGTACTTCCTGTATACCGCTCACATCGACCTGGCGTCCTATGGACCGCACTGGAACCTGGGCATCCACGCGGCATCACTGGGCGGAGCATGGCAGGCTGTGGTCAACGGTTTCTGCCAGCTGGAGCTGACCGCAGACGGCATCCGGTTTCTCAAGCCGCCGGTTATCCCCTCGCACTGGCGCAGTGTGCGGTTCCGCGTGATGTGGCATGGTCAGCCGGTGCAGGTGCGCGTAGACGGGCAGAGCGTGCAGCTGACCAATGAGGGCACGCGCGACGTTCCCGTGCTGACCCCTCTGGGCAAAGCAGTGGTCGCGCCCGGCGAAAGCTGGCGGTGGGATTACTCAGGAGGTAGTTCCGACTGACCGAAGGGCGCGCCTCCCGCCGAGCCGTTGGCGCACACCGATTACTCGTCGCCAATCAGTCCGAAATTGCGCACCAGCACGCCGAAATCGAACAGGCTAATCTCCTCGTCGCCGTCGAAGTCGACAGAGGGGTCATAGTTGGCGTCGCCGCGGAACGCCCCGAACGCCGCCACGAGCCTGCCGAAGTCAAACAGAGTTACCTCGTTATCTCCGTCGGCATCGCCACCCAGCAGGGATACGTTCAGCGTGCCGCTAGCGGGTACGTTTACCCTGCGCAACACCCGACGCAGGGAACGGTCCGCCTTAAACGCCAGGTCCCACGTGCCAATCGGCAGAGCGATTTGCGCACTTCCCCCCTGCGAGAGCGAAACGGTTCGTGTCTCCAGCGATTGCGTATCATCAGGCTGGCGGATTTCTACCTCCAGAGCCACCAGCGAGTAGTCACCCACGAAATCGTTCAACGTCACGGCACAGCCGGTGTTCGAGCGAGGCATTGCGGGAGGAATACCCGTGCCTATCGTGACGTCGTCGAAGTAGAAATCGGCGGCGTTGCTGGCAAGTCCCCGGATGCGTACGGTGGTGGCGCCATAAGCAGGGTTGCGCGGTTCGGTCTTGGTCGCCCCGTCCAGAATAAACAGCACCTGATTGGGTTTCCACAGCCAGATAGCGGCGTGATGCCAGCCTGCGCTGCGGGTGGTGCCCACAAAGTTCGCCCAGGTGGTCGCCCCACCACCCTGGCTCGCGAACGAGTCGGGCGGATAGTACGCGGGGTCTGAACTGTCTCCTCGCACCTGGTAGGTGCTGAGATTCGCCTTCGGGTCGAAGCTTGCCGCGCCCAGTGAGAAAGAGGTAACCTGCCCGGTGGTCACTCCCGCTCCCACATCCAGTAACCCTGTGCTGTAATAGAGCAGCTCCACCCAGGCGTTCGCCTGTTTACCTGCGGAACCGGTATCATAAAACCACCAGTCCACGTATGCCCCGACGCCCAGTGGTGCGGACAGGTTCAGGAAGTTGGCGCGGTGTGCACCCGCTTTCAGCCAGAGGCTCTGGCTACCGCGCGCCTTTGCGTCGGAGGGCTGAGGCAGGTAAGGGTCGCCCGGGTATGCCGGATGCACATAAGGGTTGACGATGTTAACCAGCTGCAGGTTAGGCGGGGCAATCTGTCCATGCCAGACGTTGCGTGTCAGCCAGACGGCATCGAACAGGTCGTTTGGGTTGTCGTATTGTTCAAATTGCTGCTGACCCTGGTAGCCTTCGAAATTGTCCGAGAAGACCACCTGAGCAAATGCGCTGTTAATCAACAGGATGATAGATACCAGCAAGACGATGGCGATATGCATGGCTGCATCTCCTTTCCAAGGCGCGCCGCGCGCGAGTATATGACTGTTTGTCAGACATTACTCCTGTCGTTCTGAGCCTGAGCGAAGAATCTCCCTCACAGTGACCACAACGAGATGCTTCACTCTCTTCAGCATAAAGAAGACTGCTGTTCCTCGGTATTCACGGGAATCTTATCACGTCATTCCATCGCTGTCAAACTGGTATCTCTACGAGTTTTCGGGTATCTTAATAACACCAAACGAGCGACGACAGGATATGGAACAACCGGTACAGCAGAGCTGGAGCAGAAGAGGGATTGCGATGGGAGTGCGATGGCTGTGGATGCTCAGTCTGTGGTGGTTTGTTTGCGGTGCCGCGTGGGCGGCAAGTAGCA
>JAPWUZ010000131.1 GCA_028275265.1 Armatimonadota bacterium
CCGTGCAGAACATTCCGGTGAAGATCATCCGCGTGAATATGAACGATGAAAACGTGAAGGTGACGGGCATGCTGGCGAAGCAGCAGCGCGGACGCACCGAGCCGCTGGAGAGTATGGTGGCGCGTGCGCGACCCACCGCAGCCGTCACCGGAACCTTTTTCGGTACGCGCTCCTACCTGCCTGTGGGCGATATCGTGATCGAGGGAAGGATGGTGCATTTCGGCGGTATCGGCACTGCGCTGTGCATCACTCCCGACAATCAGGTGGAGTTTGTGGATGTGAAACGTAACCGTCGGGAGGACTGGAGCGCATACGACTTCGTTATCCGTTCGGGACCGCGCCTGGTGACGGCTGGCAAAATCGGCGTGTATCCTCGCGCAGAGGGTTTTCGCGACAGGCACCTGCTCCGTCCGGCATGGCGGCTGGCGGTGGGCTTGACACGCGAGAATCACCTGCTGTTTGTTGGCACGCGCAAACCCATCACGCTGAGCCAGATGGCGATGGTCATGCACCGGCTCGGCTGTGTGGATGCCATCAATCTGGACGCCGGTTCCTCCACCGGCATGTACTATCGCGGACAGATATTGATGCGCCCCTTGCGTCGACTGACCAACCTGGTTCTGGTCTACGAGAACCGCGAGCAATTTGAGCAACGGAAGTACTCGATCCTGCCACTGCACATCAGGCGATAGAGCACTGCGAAGCCTTGACCTCGGAGGGCGAGCCTCCTGTTGAGCCGTAAACCCTTCTGCCCACCAACGGGGAGGTCGCATGCGGATTCGGCTCACGAGAAGATTCGCCCTCCACGTGGGCTACGGTATCTCGTTGCGCTCCAGTGGGCGCGCCGATGGTATCACCTCCGCGAAAGCAAAGGAGCGACGGATGTCCAGCAGGCGCACTTTCACCCTCTGCCCCGCGTATTCCGCGCCGTCCGTGAGGTCCAGCAGGAAACCGTCCGTCCAGCCGATGAACTTCAGGTTGCCGTTTGAAGCCAGTGAGGAGGGTTCCACCAGACACTCTACCACCTGCGCGCGCCGGAAGCCCAGCCAGGAACGGTCGAAGTCTGCCATCGTGCCTGGACGGATCTCATAGCTCTCCACGTGTCTCTCCGGGTCGCTGCGCACGTAGATGGCGCAATGCAGGGTGTGTTCCAGTTCGTCCACGTTTTCGCCTTCGGGACCGATAATCAGCTCCGCCACTTTCGGGTGCGCGATAACAAGGTAAGCTTCGGCATGTTCGGCAGTGGCGCGGCGGGTGAGCTCTCGCTCGATGTCCAGACTGACCGATTCGGGCGCGATGATGCGACCTCGCCCACCGCAGTAGGGGCACGGCTCCATCAGCAGCTCCACCACCGACTCGCCCGTTCGCTTGCGCGTCATCTGCACCAGCCCCAGCGGGCTGATGTGGCTGATTTTGGTGCGGGCGCGGTCGCGTTTCAGGGCACGCTCTAACGTGCGCATCACCTGCTGACGGTCATGCGCGTTGCTCATATCGATGAAGTCGATGACGATAATCCCACCCAAATCGCGCAAACGCAGCTGCCTTGCCACCTCCTCCGCGGCTTCGATGTTCGTGCGCAGGATGGTATCCGCCAGGCTCGTGCTGCCGGTGAACTTGCCCGTGTTCACATCGATGGTGGTCAGCGCTTCGGTCTCGTCTATCGTCAGGTAACCGCCCGACTTCAGGTATACCTGCCGCTTCATCAGGCGGTCTATCTCCTGCTCGATGCGGAAGTGGTCGAAGATAGGCTCGTCCTTATCGTACAGTTCGATGCGAGACTTGAGTTTGGGCGCAAAGCGACCGGCGAGCTCCACTGCCTTCTGGAACTCCTCCGGGTCGTCGATCACCATGCGCGTGGTATCCGAGCTGAAGATGTCGCGTACCGTTTTGTACAACAGCGAGTAGTCTTTGTGAATCAACGCGGGTGCCTTCGCCTTGCGGGCGGCTTCCTGAATCTTGCTCCACTGCTCCAAAAGCCATTCGATATCCTGCAGCAGTTGTTCTTCACTTTTGTCTTCCGCTTCGGTGCGGATAATCAGCCCGAAGCCCTCCGGGCGCAGTTCGCGCCCCAGCCTTTTGAGCCGCTCGCGTTCTTTGGGGTCGGTGATTTTGCGGGAAACTCCCAGATGCTCGCCTTCCGGCGTCAGCACCACGTAGCGCCCGGGCAGGGTAATGCGGGTGGAAACGCGACAACCCTTCGTGCCGCGCGGGCCCTTGGTCACCTGCACCAGTATCTCCTGTCCGACGCGCAGAATCTCCTTGATGTTGCGGTTGCGCAGGGCAGAGCGGCGCATCGATGCAGGAGCAGGGGTTTCCTCACCGCTTTCGGGAAGGATATCGCCCACATACAGAAACGCATTCCGCTCCAGACCGATGTCCACGAACGCCGCATCCATGCCGGGCAGTACATTTGCCACACGCGCCTTGTAAATACTGCCGACGATGCGCTCCTCGCGCTCCACATGCAGCTCCATCAGCCGGTCATCTTCCAACACGGCGATGCGCGTCTCGCGGCTGCCCACGTTCACGATGATTTCCTTTTTCATGGCACTGCCTCACCTCCTTTCCGAGGCTGTTTTCCACTGCTGCCACTCCTGGGGCGTGTTCAGGTTCACGAAGCACTGCCCATCGGCATCGAAGCGGCATATGACCTCTTCCTCTGCCCACCGCAGTGTACCCGCGCTCTCCATACGTTGCAGAATGCGCCACACGGCGTACTCACCCTCCTGCAGGCTCGCCTCGATGAATGGTGCCGCATTGGGAAACCACGCAGCGTGCAGAGGTTGCGCCTGACCTTTCCACCGCGGCACATGCGCCGCTGCTCCCGCGGCGTTGTCTATCAACCACCTGCCGAACTCCGCGTGCACAAAGGGCATATCGCAGGCGCACACGAAGCATGGCTGCTGTAGATGGTAGAGGGCGGTCAGTATGGCTGCTGCCACTCCGGCGCCCGGCTGCTCATCAGGCATCCACTCCACGCCGGGCGCGGTTACCCACGCCGCCTCTCCGCCAATCACCACTACCTTCGGGAAGGCGGTCTGAAGACGGGTCGCCACATGCTCCAACAGCGGACGCCCCTGCCATGCCAGCAACGCTTTGGTTGTGCCCATACGTCGGCTGCTGCCACCTGCGAGTACAGCGGCAATCGGAGAGTTCACCGCACTTTGCTTCCAACGGGCACAGGTTTGTCTGGCGTCAACAGGATGGCTTTGCCGTCCACTTCCGCCGCCAGCAACATCCCCTGCGACTGCACTCCGCGAATGGTGGCGGGTTGCAGGTTGGTCAGCACCACAATCTGTCTGCCGATGACATCCTGCGGGCTGTAGGTCTCTGCGATGCCTGCGACAAGGGTACGCTCCTCTCCGCCGATATCGACGGTGAGTTTCAGCAGCTTGGATGTATTCGGCACGGGCTCCGCCGACTTCACCTCGGCGATTTTGATTTCCAGCTTCTGAAAATCCTGAATGGTAATCAGGTTACTCTGCTCCATCTCGGTCTCCTTTTGCGTCTTTAGCGTCAGTGCTTCTTCCGTGATGCGCGGGAACAGCGGCTGCGGCTGCTGAACACTGCTACCTGCCTGTAGCCGCCCCCACATGCTTTCCGCCTGCCAGCTCGCCTGCACCGGCGGCGTGTCGATGCCCAGCTGCTGCCAGATGCGTGCCGTCGCCACCGGCATGGTGGGTGCCAGCCACAGGGCGCACAGCCGTACTCCCTCCAGCACATCGTACAGCACGCCTTGCGCCCGTCCGGTTTCGCCGTTGCGGTACAGGCTCCACGGCGCCTGTTCGTCCAGGTACTTATTCAGGCGCGACACCATCCGCCAGATTTGCTCCAGCACGCCGTTGAGGCGGAAGCGGTAGACCTCCTCCTCGATGCCCTTCTCGATATCCGCCGCCAGCGCCGCCAGATCGGCGTTGCGTTCCACCGGTTCGGGCACACGTCCGTCCGCATAGCGCCACACCATGTTCAGCGTGCGGTTCAGCAGGTTGCCCAGGTCGTTGGCGAGGTCGCTGTTGTAGCGTTTGCGGAAGGATTCCTCCGAGAACTCGCTGTCCAGCCCGAACTGCATCTCGCGAATCAGCAGGTATCGCTCGGCATCCACCGCGATGTCGAAATCGGCTCCCGACCAGGCGGCGATGTCCTTCGCCAGCTGCACGGGGTGGGGCAGGTTGCCTTTGGACTTGCTTCCCTTCTCGCCGCCGATGGTCCACCAGCCGTGCCCAAAGATGCGCTCCGGCACAGGCAGACCGATGGACATCAGCATGGCGGGCCAAAGCGTGGCGTGGAAGCGCACGAAAATCTCCTTGCCCATCAGGTGTACGGCGGGCCAAAGCTGCTGGTACCGCTCCATATCTTCGGGCCACCCGGTGGCGGAGACGTAGTTAATCAGCGCGTCGAACCAGACGTAGATGACCTTGTCTGGCTCGCCGGGCACGGGGATGCCCCAGCCCGGGTTGGCACGGGTGACACTCTGGTCGCGCAGCCCCTGCTTGATGAAGGCGATGACCTCGTTCTTGCGAAACTCCGGCTCCAGCCAGTCGGGATGCTCTTCGATATACTGCAGCAAGCGGTCGCCGTAAGCGGAGAGGCGGAAGAAGTAATCTTCTTCCTGCACCCACTGCAGCGGACGGCGGCACTCGGCGTTGGGGCACAGTTTGTCCTCCCCGACATCGGAGGGCGCAAAGAAAGTCTCATCCGACACGCAGTACCAGCCCTCGTAAATACCCTTGTAAATGTCGCCGTTGTCGCGCATCCGGCGGAAAAACTCCTGCACCACGCGCACATGACGCGGCTCGGTGGTGCGGATGAAGTCATCGTATTCGATGTGCATCACCTTCCATGCCTGCTGGAACTCGGCGGCGAGCTCGTCCACGAACTGCTGCGTGGGCACGCCGCGTTCCTGTGCGGCGCGATGCACCTTAATCGCGTTTTCGTCGGTGCCGGTGAGGAACCACACCTTGCGCCCCCGCATCTTGTGGTAGCGCGCCAGCACGTCCGCTGCCAGTGTGGTCAATGTGCTGCCGATGTGCGGCGAGCTGTTGACGTAATAAATCGGCGTGGTGATGTAATACGCTTTCTCACTCCCCATAATGTCCGTTATCTCCTTCTTTGGGTTCTGGAGGTTCTTTTGCCTCTGCCAGAACCCGTTGCGCTTGTTCCAGATACTCTTGTGGCACCAGAATCTCTACCGGGCTGGTTAACTGGACATAAATGTGCCCCAGCACGGAAGGCATCGCTGGAATACCCGCGCTGCGCAGCAGCTCCAGCACAATGTTGCCTTCGAACGGCTCTGAGGCGGTATACAGCACCACCCAGCGATCGCGCGACGGTTTGGGCATCGCTTAGCTCCGGCACGTCGGGCAAGTGCCCGACTCGCAGAACGGCGGTGGACTGCCCGCGCAGGAGTCACAGCCCACCACCCCCATGTCTTTACTCACCTTCGGCGAGAAAAACAGCGAGATAAGGCGTGACACTTCCACCGAACCACAATTCGGGCAGGTTACTCCGGAGACATCGGTGCTGGAAAACCTCTGCTCGAACTTCTGACCGCACCCTTTGCAGCGAAACTCATAGATAGGCATCGGTATCCGGCACCTCCTCGTCGTTGATAGGTTCTTCTTCCACTACCTCGGCAGCACCGGCAGCGCAGGCACAACCGGTCACCTGTCTCTCCCACTGTAACTCGGAGGCGGCGTAGGTGACGATGGTGCCATTGGGAAACTCCACCATCACCTCTTCCTTAAGGATGTTCAGGTCGTTGACGCGCCCCTCTCCGCGCGGGGTCTGCACCGCATCACCGATTCGAGGCAGGCGTGACCGGGCGTCCTTATACATCTCATGCTCATACTGCAGACAGCACATCAACTTGCCGCACACGCCCGAGAACTTCACGGGGTTCAAGAACAGGCTCTGGTCCTTCGCCATCTTCATCGAGATGGGCGTGAACTCTTTCAGGAAGGTACTGCAGCACAGCGTCAGTCCACACGGACCGATGCCGCCCATCATTTTCGCCTGATCGCGTGGACCAATCTGCAGCAGCTGGATGCGCGTGCGGAAAGTGGCGGCGAGGTCCCGCACCAGCTCGCGGAAGTCTACGCGGTTCTCCGCCACGAAGTAAAAGGTGAGCTGCGTGCGGTCAAAGGCATACTCACAGTGAACCAGCTTCATCGGTAAGCCGTGTTTGGCTATCTTGTCCCTGCAGATGCCCATCGCCTCTTTTGCCATATAGAGGTTTTGCCTGTACTGCTCCAGGTCTTCCGAAGTGGCTGGGCGCAGAATGGGCTTTAAGGGTGCCTGCAGGTCTTCCTCGGTGACCTCGCGCGGCGGGATACGCACCGTGCCCATCTCCTGACCGCGCGTGGTCTCCACAATGACCTTATCCCATTCCTTCAGTTCATATCCCGCCGGATCAAACCAGTATGAGCGCGCTACGCGCCTGAAAGCTATTCCAACCGCAATGGGCATCGTTCCCTCTGTGATGGCAAAGAGTGCTTGCATTTTTCATTTTAACATAATCGACAGGTGCAGGCAAACGGTGGTCTGCCGAACGCTTCCCACGCTGGTGCCGCGGGCTTGAGACCGCGCAGGGATTAGCGATTCCGGAAAGGGTTCGTCTACAAGGGATAGAGCGGCGGTTGCAAGTCGCTAGCAACACAGGGCAAAAGCTGCTTTTACGAGTTTTCAGCATTCAGAGGAACCTTCGTTTTGGGTACCGAAAACGCAAAAGCGGTGTTGCCAAATGGATTAGGCACCACGCGGGCGACGGTGAACGGCGTTCAGGCGATAACCAGCACGTTGACAACCGAAGCCTTCGGCAACGCGGTGGCGCAGTGGGGCGGCAGTGCCAACCCCTATCGCTTTGCGGGGGCATGGGGCTACCGCGACGACGGCGACGCGGGGTTGTTGCACGTCGGGGCACGCTATTACGACCCGCAGGTGGGTCGGTTTATCAGCCGGGATGCGGTTTAGACCAAAGGAACGTCTCATGGTATAATGAAGTGATGATGCCTGTGTGCTGGGGGTAGGAAAACATGCAAAAGACCTCTCCAGACGAACGAGAACAACTGCTTCGTCAAATCGATACGCTTATCTGCAACTTGCAGAAACTGCGCACCCAATTGGTCACGGAACCACCCTTGCGTGCGAGCCGGGCGGCTGACCTTTTCGGTAAGCTGGGCACGGGTTCGTGGCAAGAGTATGATGACGATGCTGACTGGAAGAGGT
>JAPWUZ010000327.1 GCA_028275265.1 Armatimonadota bacterium
TAACACCTTTTTGAGGTCCTCCTTCACTGCCGGATTGCTTCCGTCTTTGGTAGCGGCACTGGAATAGTCCAGAAAAATCTGCGCGGTGTATTCGCCCACGACCGCCGCCTTCTTCTGTTCCTTGCGCCGCACTACCTGCATCATCTCGTCGGTATAGTCTTTATACAGGTCATCGCGAGGGCTGCCCGCGCCGTTGGTGACGTTGACCCCACAGAACCATTTATCCGGCTGCTGGAAGCACTCCAGTATGCCCCGGTACGCCATAATCTCCAGGTCATCCTGATGTGCCCCAACCGCCAGATGGGTGGTACGCGCCAGTGCTTGCTCCACCGGCGTACCGTCCGGTACGAAAATCTCTGCGCCAGGATTGTTCAGTTGCATCGGTGCTAACCCTCCTTCCGGTCTTTCTTAATCTCGGGCAGGCTTGCTGCCGCGATGGATTGTCCTACCCGCCGCGCCTTTTCGTCGGGCAGGTTGACGCTGATGCGCGCTGCCAGCTCGGGGAACTCGGTCTGTAGCACCTCTTTCGCCTTCTCCAGAATGATATGCCCACCTTCCCCTGAGGTAACGCGCCCCAGCACCAGCACATGCTGCAGGTCATAGAAGTCGGCATAGTGTGCGATGCCGTATCCCAGGTACACGCCGATGGTCTCGTAAACCGGGCGCGTGCGTGCATCGCCGCTCGCGTGCAAATCCTGGAACTGCTTCAGACGCTCCGCCAGCCCCAGGCTCTCGTCCAGCGGAATGCCCGCGACCGGAGCCAGTCGGAAAACCGCCTGCTGCGAGAAGTACAGCGCACCGACGCCTTTGTCGCCCGACCACTCGTCCACCGGCGCGTCTGGGGCATAGTCCACCGGTGCGAATGCCAACTCGTTGAGCCAGTTGGTGATGTTACCTTCAGGCGTCACGTAGCCTGCGGCTTCGCTGGAACCCATTGCCACCCCCAGGATAGCGTTCACTCCCAGGCTCATGGAACCAGCCAACGCAGTGACTTCGCCATCGTTGGCTACTTCCAGAGGTACGCCCCACTCCTTCTGGACACGGAGGAAGATGTCTTTCGCCCGGGCATTGAAAACATCTCTGGGCACGCCCCGGAACAGCGATGCCACCATCACGCGGTTGTTAATCCATACCCCCGCCGAACTCACGCCGATGGCATCCACCCGGGGCATCCGCGCTGCGGCACGGTGCAAAGCGGACATAATTTCATGGTAATGATAGTTGGGGTCTGTCTGCGGGCGAGGGTCCCACACCACCTCTTCACTGAATACATCTTTGCCCTCAATCACCGCCGAGACCTTGCGGTCGCTGGCGCCCAAATCCAGCCCGATACGGCAGCCATCCAGATGTCTCCCCAGCGACTTGGTGGTCTCATTGGCGGGAGGAACTTTGTCGGCATCGGTAATGACCACCTCAAAGGGACGTTCATATACCGTCTCGCCCATGAACTCGTAATCGAAGGCGCGCTCCCCATTGGGGGCGTACACCTGTTGAATGTACTCGCCAATCCGGGATGGACCTCCCAGATAAACCCTGTACCCGCCCTTTTGCCAGAGCAGGAACTTGACGACACGTTCCACATACTGCAGGTTCTGCTCGAAGTCCGCCGAGCCGGGTGCAAACACCTCGGTGCGAAACACCGAGCGGGTACCGTCGGCTCGCTCCACGGCAATCACCATCGGTACGCCCTGTCCCGATGCCTTCACCTTCTCACGAAACGCACGGTTCGCCAGCACAGCGGGACGAAACGATTCGTCCAAAGGAGGGACCACACGAGGCTTTACCAGTTCCATCTCTCCTTCCCCTTTCCGTCGGTCTTGTGCCGGTTGTATAGTTCTGCGCTGTTGGCGATTATCCTGCAGGCGGGGCAGAAGGTTATCTTTCAGAGCGTTTACCGTTTGCTTTCAGCCGACGCAGCTCCTCCTCTGCTTCGCGCAGCCGAGCCGCCAGGGCTGCCAGTGCCCTTTCCTCTGCGCGACGACGTTCTTCTTCCGCACGACGCCGTTCCACCTCGACACGCCGGCGTTGGGCTTCGAGAAGTCTTGCCCGTTCCTCTATCATCCGCTGCGCTTCTTGCAGCTGGTGGTGGGCGTCCAGAACCTCTTCCACCGACTGTGGGTAGGAAGCACTGCGCCGGGTCCCAAAGCCGAACGACGCAACCGGTTTATCAGTCTCCCACTGCGCCGAAGCTGCGTACCAATATTCCGAAATCGAAGAGGGTTACCTCACCGTCGCCATCCACGTCCGCTTCGGGGTTCCAGTGACTGTCGCCGGGCATCGCCCCGAACGCGGCAACCATCTGCCCGAAGTCGAAAAGCGTCACCTCGTTGTCACCATCCACATCGCCGTTGGTCAATGCCACGTTAACCCCGCCCACATCAGCGTCCACTAGTATCACTGGTACCGCTACCCGCAGCCAGTGACTGGCTTTGAACGCCAATTGATACGAGCCGGCCGATACATCCGACAGGACGTAATTAGCGTTGGCGTCTGTGTACACGGTATCGGCGCGCACGAGACTCCCGTCCTGACGCAGTTCCACCTGCACCGGCACCTGTGTAATATCCCCTACATAGTCCCGCAGGTTGATGTTTCCTGAAATGCGGAACGTTCGCGCCTCGGTATCCAGCACAAACGCCTCTGTCCGTCGCGTTGTCGCGTGGATGCCGTATCCCACGATGAACCGACCGTTTTCCGAAATCGCGTAGGCACCCTGCAGCAGGGAGCCATCGCTGAGCAAGCTTGCATAGGTGACGTTAAGGTCTTCGACACTCATCCCAACGCGCCAGCGGAGCGCACGGTGACCAGCGTTTAGCAAGCTGGTTTCGCCCACAGCAATCCGTCCGTCGCCAGAAACATCGTATGCCCATGCATAGTAGCTCTGGGGCAA
>JAPWUZ010000328.1 GCA_028275265.1 Armatimonadota bacterium
GCCGACGCGGCTGCGGTGACCGAGAGCGGACAGCCACTGGAAAGCGTGCCGGAGATTCAGGTGGTCGGCAGAAGCGGAGATTACGTTGTATTGGAGGTGGCTTCGGGGAGGTATCGGCTGGAAGCCCGGCTGCCAGAGTAGCGGATTATCATCCGGAATAGCTGTCGTCGTATCGTATCGACAGGCAAACCAGATGTGGCTCGAGGATACGGCTATGACCGCGCACGCAGTGATCCTGTTTTTACTTTTTCTGGTGGGTGGTGTGATGGGAAAGACACAGGCTGAATCGGCAATCCCGCGCCCCGAACACCCTCGCCCCGACTTTCAGCGCGAGCTGTGGCTCAACCTGAACGGCGAGTGGGAGTTCGAGATCGATGAACGTGGCGTCGGTGAACAGGAGGACTGGACGTCCGGCAAGAGCTTTTCGAAACGAATCCTCGTGCCGTTCGCTCCGGAGAGCAAACTCTCCGGCATCGGCAATACCGATTTTATGACCCACGTGTGGTACCGCCGACATTTTCGCGTGCCAGCCAGCATGAAAGGGAAGCGGCTCTTTCTGAACTTTGGGGCAGTAGACTGGCACGCGCGCGTCTGGCTGAACGGCGAGTTTCTGGGCGAACACCGCGGCGGCTACACGCCTTTCCGCTTCGAGGTCACCCGTAAGGTGCGCGATGGTGACAACGAACTGGTGGTGCATGTGATTGATGAAACCCGTTCCGGCAAGCAGGCGACGGGCAAGCAAAGCCATGAACGACACTCCTATGGTTGCGTATACACCCGCACCACTGGCATCTGGCAAACGGTGTGGCTCGAAGCGACCGGCGATACCTGCCTGAAAAGCTTCGTATTGACACCCGACCCCGACGGAGGGCGCGTTATCTTTCAGGGTTGGATTGACGGTAAGCAGAAGGGCACCCGAGTGCGCCTGCGGGCGTACGCCGGCGGCAAGCTGGTAGGGGAGGAGGTCGTGCCCGCGAGCTGGCGCAATACCATCGGCGTGCTGAAACTGTCTACGGTCAAACTCTGGCACCCCGGAAAGCCTTTCCTGTACGACCTCACCATTACCGTCGAGCGCGGCGGGAAGGTGATCGACACGGTGAAGAGTTATTTCGGGCTGCGCAAAATCGCCATCGAAGGCAACCGTTTCCTCATCAACGGAAAACCGGTGTTCCAGCGACTGGTGCTGGATCAGGGCTTCTATCCGGACGGCATCTACACTGCACCCTCCGATGAGGCGTTGCGTAAGGATATTGAACTGGCGATGGCTGCCGGTTTCAACGGCGCACGCTTGCACCAGAAGGTTTTTGAGCCGCGCTTCCTCTACTGGGCGGACAAACTGGGCTATTTGGTGTGGGGCGAGTATCCCTCGTGGGGGCTGAACGTGAACGATTACGAGGCGGTTACGTACGCAGTCAACGAGTGGCGGGAGGTGATTGAGCGTGACCGCAACCATCCCAGTATCATCGGCTGGTGTCCGCTGAACGAGACCGATAGCAGCAGCGGCTCCGCTTTCGCGCAGATACTGCTTGCCACCACGCAGACGATGGACCCGACGCGCCCGTGGCTGGATACCAGCGGCTACGTGCACTTCGTGCCCGAAACCGATGTGTACGACTGCCACGATTACACGCAGGAGCCGGAGGTCTTTGCGCAGCGCTATGAACCCTTCAAACAGATGGGCACGCGCGCCTGGAATAACGCGCCCGTCGACCCGCGCAGCGCATATCGCGGACAACCCTACTTTGTGAGCGAATACGGAGGCATGCGTATCCGCACCGAGCGTCTGAACGAGGGCGGCTGGGGCTACGGCGAGACTGACCTGCAGGAGTTCCTGCGGCGCTACAAGGCGCTCACCAATACCCTGCTGGATAACCCGAACATGTTCGGCTTCTGCTACACCCAGCTGTACGATATCGAGCAGGAGCAGAACGGCGTTTACTACTACGACCGCCAGCCCAAGTATGACCCCGCGTTGCTGAAAGCGATTAACGAGCGACCCGCTGCGTATGAGACACAACCGCCGCGCGTGCTGGACGTTCAGTGGCAGACGCTACTGCCCACCTCCCAGCAGGCAGGACAGCGTTGGCGCTACACCACCACTACGCCGGCGGACGGCTGGTTCCTGCCGGACTTCGACGATAGCCACTGGCAGGAGGATGAGGGCGGTTTTGGCACGCCGGGAACACCGGGGGCGGTGGTGCGCACCGTGTGGGACACCAGCGACATCTGGCTGCGGCGGCGCTTCCACCTTAAAGAGGTGGACTTCCGATACCTGGCGCTGGTCATCCACCATGACGAGGACGCGGAGGTGTATGTCAACGGCAAGCGAGTAGCAAGCATGAAGGGCTTTGTCACCGGTTATGTGGAACACCTGCTGACCGATGCGCTGAAGAACGCGCTCAAGCCCGGCGAAAACGTGATTGCCGTGCACTGCCGCCAAACGGTGGGCGGACAGTATATTGATGTGGGTATTATGGGGGGAAGGTAGGCTGTGTGATGGAATGTGGGAATTACGCAGTTGGAAGGCTGCGCGCTTGCCACCGCCTTCGCTTGCCCAAAACCGCATAACTCCTGCTCGTATTGAACATCCCCCTTTCACTTACTGCCCTGATACGGTAAAATGAGAATAGAAACCAATCAGGTGAACCGGGGTATGGAAAGGATAGACGCACAGACCATTATCGCGTTGTTGCTGGAAGACGAAACCCTGCGACAGCAGGTTCTGGAAGCCATAGAGCCTGTGGAAGTGAAGCGGCTCTATGAGCAAATGCGCCAGTTGCTTCGCAAGGCGCGCGAACTGGAGATGCGCCAGGCGTATCTGGAAGCAGTGGTGAAAGAACTGCAGGCGCGACAGGAAGAGAC
>JAPWUZ010000329.1 GCA_028275265.1 Armatimonadota bacterium
GCTGGGAAAGGGGCAGTCGCTCACTCAGTTTGGCACGCACCAGCCCCATGGTCAAGCGCGTGCCCCACACCGGCACATTGATCTCCGAAAGCACATAGGGTAATGCGCCGACATGGTCTTCATGCCCGTGTGTGAGTACGATGCCCCGTACCCGGTCGGCGTTCTCGCGCAGGTAGGTGATGTCGGGAATGACGATATCCACCCCGTACACGTCGTCGAACGGGAACGCCAGCCCGCAGTCCACCACCAGTATCTCTGCGCCGAACTGCACGACGGTGAGGTTCTTACCGATTTCACCCGTGCCGCCCAGCGGGATCAGCGCAACGCTCTCTTCGTAGGGAAAGGTGTCGTCGTTCACTGCAGTAGCCCGTAGTCTCTCAGCGCTTTTCGGACAATCTCCTTTTCTCTGTCGTTCGCTTCTACCAACGGCAGACGGACTCCGCCCACGTTAGCTCCCAGCATATTCAGCGCCGCCTTCGCCGGCACAGGGTTCGTGGTGCAGAACAACGCCTTGAACAGCGGCAGCATCCGGTGATGCAGTTTCGTGGCTTCCTGCACCTTCCCGGCGAAGAACGCCTCACACATGCGGCGGATGTCGCGCCCTACCACATGCGATGCCACACTCACCACGCCCACACCGCCGACCGCCAGCAGCGGTAACGTCAGCGAGTCGTCGCCGCTGTACACCAGAAACCCGTCCGGCGCGCCGGCACATATCTCGGACATCTGGTTCAGGTTACCGCTGGCTTCCTTCACCGCCACGACGTTGGTGATTTCCGCTAACCGCAGCAGCGTGGTCGGCTCCACGTTCACGCCGGTTCGTCCCGGGATGTTGTAAATCATCACGGGCAGGTCGACGGCGTGTGCGATGGTCTTGAAATGCTGATACAGCCCCTCTTGCGACGGGCGGTTATAATACGGAGCGACGAGTAGCAGTCCGTCTACCCCCGCGCGTTCCGCCTCCTGACTCAGCCGCACCGACTCTTCGGTGTCGTAGGTGCTTGTGCCTGCCAGCACCGCTGCGCGGTTGCCCACCGCCTCCTTCACCTTGCGGAACAGGGTGACTTTCTCCTCGTGCGTCAGGGTCGGTGATTCGCCCGTCGTGCCGCTGACCACCAGTCCGGTGGAACCCGTCTGCACCAGCAGCTCCGCCAGCGCCTGCGCGGCGTCGTAATTCACTTCCAGATTTTCGTTAAACGGCGTGACCATCGCGGTCACCACCGGTCCCCAGTTTACCTGCATCGCTTCCTCCTGTCTATTACAGCCAGCCTCTGGCAATCATCGCCTCGGCGATTTGCACAGCGTTCAAAGCCGCTCCCTTCAGCAGCTGGTCGCCGCTGACGAACAGATCCATCGCCATCGGATTGGAGACGTCCTCCCGAATACGCCCCACCAGCACCTCCTCGCGGTCAGTGGCTTCGATGGGCATGGGGAAGTGGTTGCGCTCGCGGTCATCCACCACTTTAACACCGGGGAACTCTGACAGTGCCTGCCGCGCCTCTTCCACGCTGGGGCGCCGCTCTGCAAACTCGATATTGATGCTCTCCGAATGCGCCCGCAGAATGGGCACGCGCACGCAGGTGGCGGTTATGGCTAATCCCGGCTCGTGCAGGATTTTGCGGCTCTCGTGGATCATCTTCCACTCCTCTTCATTGTAGCCGTACTCGTTCACTGCCGAGTTGTGGCTGAAGAGGTTGAACGCAATCTGGTGCGGCAGCACGCGCGGGGTCACCTCTTTCCCTTCGAGAATAGCTGCCGTCTGGTCGAGCAGCTCCTGCATTGCCTGCGCACCTGCGCCGCTCGCCGCCTGATAGGTGCTGACCACCACGCGCCTCGCCCGCCACCGCCGATGCAACGGCGCGACCGCCATCAGCATGATGATGGTCGAGCAGTTCGGGTTGGCGATGATGCCCTGATGGTGTTGGGCATCGTCGATGTTAATCTCCGGAACCACCAGCGGCACCTGGGGGTCCATGCGGAACGCCGAAGAGTTATCTATCACCACCGCGCCTGCTTTCACTGCCGCCGGCGCGAATTGCCTGCTGCGCGACGCGCCCGCCGAAAAGAAGGCTATTTGTACCCCTTCGAAGGCGTTTTCCGTGAGGCGCTGCACCACCAGCTCCTCGCCCGCGAAACGGATACGCTTTCCCTCCGACCGCTCACTCGCCAGCAACCGCAGCGAAGCGATGGGAAAGCGATGCCTCTCCAACACGCGCAGGAACTCCGTGCCGACAGCACCGGTCGCTCCCGCAATGGCTACGTGGTACCACGAACTCATGCGTCTGTTCCCTTCATCTACTCGTTTTGCTGTTATTTTATCGTGTTTGCAGGCAGATGGTCAAGCCGAACGGTGTATGGTACAATGAAGTCATGAACAGGCGTCAACTCCCACCACGCTTGCAAGGAGACCGTGCTCTGCGCATGTTTATCGAGCGGGTGCAGCAGCTATCGCCTGCGCCGGAGATGGTCGTATTGTATGGCTCGCGGGCGCGCGGCGACCACCGCCCCGATTCGGACTACGACCTGCTGGTGGTGCTATCGGAAAAAGACAGGGAGACCGTAGAACGGCTGTACGAGGCAGTGCAGGAAGTGGAGTTAGAAACGATGCGGGCGATTTCCCTGCTCATCCGCACTCGTGCGCAGTACGAGTTTGCCCTGCAGCGGGGCGAGCGGGTACTTCGAGACGCCGAAGAGGAGGGTTACCTGCTGTGGAGCAAATCTTACGGCAGCGCGTTCGGACCTTCTGGGACAAAAGCGCCGAACGCCTGAGGGCGGCACATATGTTGTTCGAACAAGGCTATTACGAGGAAGCCATTTCGGTTGCCTATTATGCAACGCTGTGGGCGGCGCGCGCGTTGCTG
>JAPWUZ010000330.1 GCA_028275265.1 Armatimonadota bacterium
CCGCCCACTGCACGCCTTCGCTATCACACACACGGCATCTGCCTACCGTGACGTGAAGGGGCAGGGTAGTCTGGCTGAAGCAGTTCATGCACTTCGCCAGCCAGCCAATGTGCTGGACAGGAAACTGCGAGGAACCGTAGCGCAGCCGCACGGCGATGCGCATCGCATAGCCCTCATCTAGAACAAACAGCGGGTCGTAATATAGCCCACGTTCGCCCGCGCTTTGCTGAAGCGCACCGATGAGCACGCGCGCCCCGATTTCATCGGCGCACTCCCACGGGCGCGTGATCGCCCCGTAGTGGCGAACGGCAGGGTCACGTAACTTGCCGCACAACGCCGCCATGTCCGTTGCGGTCAGATACAGCACGCCGTCCCAGCGAGGTACCAGCGACGCCGCATGCCAGTAAACGGAAGGACTGCCGAAAGCGTCCAGGTCCACCCAGTCCCATCGTTCATCCCGCAGGCGCATGGCATAGCACAGCCGATGAACCTGCTCGCAGGTCACCTCTACCTGCACATCGGAGGGGATGGTGTTCAGACTCAGGTTGTGGCGTATCGCCTCCACCGCTGCGGGGTTTCCGTCGTTCAGCACAATGCGTTCTACCGGCGCCTCCAGCGCATAGCGGATACCTCGCGTGCCGATACCCGCCATGAGGTCAACCACATGCAGCCGTCGTTCCTGCAGGTCTGCCTCGGCTCGCAGCGCGAGCACGCCGAGGTCCCGGGCGAGACGAGCACGGGGGTTGAAGAAAAGGTCTTGAGGCACCACGAAGTGAGCGTGTCCTTCCTGTAACCGAACGCACTCTCCGCTCATCACAGAAACTCCGCACAGATAGTGTTCGCTATCGGCAATCCTCTGGGAGTAATGCGCCAGTAATCGGGAGTGACTTCCAGCAGACGCAGTCGCTGTAGCCGGTTTAGCTGGTGTGCGTAGCGCTGCGTTAGGTTCACACCGTATCGTTCTTCGACTGCCCTCACATCTACCCCTTCACGCAGGCGAAGCATGAGCATGATGGTCTCGCCCAACGAGGCACTCGCGTCCAGACGTTCCTCCTCCTCAATCAGTGAAAGCCCATCCCGTACCGCCTGTACGTAGCGGCGCGGGTTGCTCAGGCATTTCCAGCGTACGCCATGCCGGTATGACACCGCGCCCGGTCCGAAGCCGAGGTATTCCTCGTTCAGCCAGTACACGATATTATGCCTGCAGCGATAGCCCGGTCTGGCAAAGTTAGAGATTTCGTAGTGTTCGTAGCCTGCGCGGGTCAGGGCGCGGATGGCGTACAGGTACATGCGCAGGTCGGTTTCCTCGTCGGGTAGGTTCAGCTGCCCGCGTTGGTGCAGGGTATAGAAGGGCGTGTTTGGTTCGATGGTCAGTGAATAGCAGGAGATGTGCTCCGGCTGCAGACTGGTTGCTGTGCGCAGGGTATGCTGCCACTGCTGCATGGTCTGACCGGGCAAGGCAAACATCAGGTCGATATTGATGTTCTCGAAACCCGCCTGTCGGGCGGCTTCAAAGGAGCATATCGCCTCGCCGGCGGTATGGATTCGCCCAAGCACCTGAAGCAGCTGGTCGTCGAACGCTTGCACGCCCATGCTGAGCCGATTGAACCCTGCCTGCCGCAGTATGGCATAGCGGGCACGGTCGGTCGTGCCGGGGTTTGCCTCAATGCTGATTTCCGCATCCGGCAGCACCTGGAGTCGTGAGCGGATGGTGTCCAGGATGCGGATAATGCCTTCTGGGTCGGGAAAAGAGGGCGTGCCGCCGCCGAAGAAGATGGTGGGTACCACCACATCCCCTGCGTCTGTGCTTTCAATGTGAGAGCATATCGCCTGTAGGGTGTCGCGCACAATGCTGCCGCGCCAGGCATAGGTGTTGAAATCGCAGTAAGCACACCGCCGGGCGCAGAAGGGTATATGCACGTATATGGACAGCGATTCAGGGTGCATGGCTCTCCAGAGGGAATTATAACACAAAGAAGCAGGGGGCATTTGCTGCCCCCTGCTGGTTACTGGGTTTCGAAAAAGCGTTTCAGCGTGTTTTCGAGCATCGTCAAACCGGCGTAGCCTGCGGTTCGCCCGCGCAGATTGCCTTCTCGGTCGAATAGGTAGTAGGCGGGTACCCACTGGTTTTCAAATGCCTCTGCTACCCGGTGCAAGTTGTCGACGCCACAGGGCTGCGTGATACCCAGCTCCAGAACCTTTTGCCGAACGGTCTCCACATCCGTCTCCCATTCTGCACGGGGCATGTGGATGGCGATGACCTTCAGCCCGACGGGGGCGTACAGGTCGCGCCACTGGTTGACCTTCGGCATGTTCTCGTGGCAGAGATGGCAGCTCACCGACCAGAAATGCACGAGCACCGGGTTGCCCACCAGAGCCTCCCAGTCGGGTTCTCCGTTAAGCCAGCCGGTGACGCCTTTCAGGTCAGGCATCGGCGTGCCGATTCGCAGCGGCATGCTTAGCCTCCGGGCGTCAGAGTCTTCTGCCCGGGCTTCCAGTCCGCAGGGCACAGACCGCCGGTCTGCAATGCCTCCAGCACCCGCAGGGTCTCGTCCACACTGCGCCCGACGTTCATGTTGTGGATGACCGCGTACTGGAGGATGCCGTCGGGGTCAATAATGAACAACCCACGCAGCGAAACCCCTTCCTCCTCGACAAGCACGCCGTAGTCACGCGAGACCTGCTTGGTAATGTCCGAAGCCAGCGGGAACTTCAAGCCGGCGATGCCGTTCTTCTCGCGTGGGGTGTTAATCCACGCCCGATGCGAGTAGACGGAATCGACGGACACCCCCAGCACATCCGCTCCCAGCGCGACGAACTCCTCGTAGCGGTCGGACATCGCAGTGATCTCCGTGGGGCA